>JBKHWY010000484.1:0-3756 GCA_046566285.1 Gammaproteobacteria bacterium
AGGGCCGCGTGGCCGACGAGATCATCCAGCTTAACGAGGAGACCTTGTGGACGGGCGGCCCGGCCGACCTCAATCCCAACCCGGACGCGCCCAAGTTCCTGCAGCCGGTGCGCGAGGCGCTGTTTCGCGACGATCCCGAAACGGCCGTCACCCTGCTGAAGAAGATGCAGGGGCCGGACGTGCAGAACTACCAGCCGCTGGGCGACCTGCTGATCGCCCAGAAGCTCCCTGGCGAGGTGTCGAATTACCGGCGCACGCTCGACATCGGCGCCGCGCGGGCCGCTACCCGCTTCGACGCCGGTGGCGTGCACTTCGAGCGCCAGGTGTTCGCCTCCGCGCCCGACCAGGTCATCATCGTCAAGCTGACGGCCAGCCGGCCGGGCGCGCTCGCGTTCGAACTGAAGAACCGCCATCCGCAAGCCGCTTACCAATCGTTCGTCAACAGCGCGGGCGACCTGGTCTTGAGCGGCAAGACCGGCGCCGACGGCGACACCGGCCGCCAGCTCAAGAACGGGCCGGATTGCGACGGCATGCGCTTCCAGTGGCGCACCCGGGTGCTCTCAAGCGACGGCAAGGTCAACGCGGGCGCCAACTCGCTCCTGGTCCAGGATGCCAGCGAGGTGGTGCTGGCCATTGCAGCGGCCACCAGCTTCAATGGCGTGGACACCTGCCCGGACCGCAATGGCAAGGATGAAGCAAAGCTGGTCGAGACCACCCTGGCGGCGGTGAAGAAGCTGCCGCTGGACCAGCTGGAAGTGCGCCACCGCAAGGATTACGCGAAGTTCTTCGGGCGCGTGAAGCTGTCGCTGGGCAGCCAGGCGGTGCCCGACGCCCCGATCGACGAGCGCATCCGCCGCTACAAGGCGGGCCAGGCCGACCCCAACCTGGAAGCGCTGTACTTCCAGTTCGGCCGCTACCTGCTGATTGCTTCGTCGCGCCCGGGTGGCTATCCCGCCAACCTGCAGGGCATCTGGAACGAGTCGCTCACGCCGCCCTGGCGCGGCAACTACACCACCAACATCAACCTGCAGATGAACTACTGGCCGGCCGAGCAGACCGCGCTGCCGGAGATGGTCGAGCCCCTGATCGACCATATCGGCCGCATGGCCAGGCATGGCGAACACACCGCGAAGAACTACTACGGCATGCGCGGCTGGGCCGTGCACCACAACTCGGACCTGTGGGCGCAGACCAATCCGGTGGGGCAGGGTGAAGGGGACCCGAAGTGGGCCAACTGGTCGCTGGGCAGCCCGTGGCTGGCCCAGCACCTGTTCGAGCATTACCGCTTCACGGGCGACAAGCGCTACTTGCGCACGGTCGCGTATCCGCTGATGAAAGGCGCGGCGCAGTTCGCGCTGGACTGGCTGGTCGAGCGCGACGGCGTGCTGGTGACGGCGCCCTCCACCTCGCCGGAGAACGTGTACCTGCATCCGAAGGGCTTCAAGGGCACGGTGACGATTGCCTCGGCGATGGACATGGAGATCATCTGGGACCTGTTCACCAACGTGATCGAGGCGAGCAAGGTCCTCGGCCAGGACCGCGCTTTCGCGGCGCAACTGGAGGCCAAGCGCGCGCAGCTCAGTCCATTGAAGATCGGCGCCAAGGGCAACCTGGTGGAGTGGTACGGCGACTGGGAGGATGAAGACCCGCGCCACCGCCATGTGTCGCACCTGTTCGGCCTGCACCCGGGCCGCCAGATCTCGCCCTTGATCGATGCGCGCTATGCCAACGCGGCCAAAAAGACCCTGGCGGTGCGGGGCGACGAAGGCACCGGCTGGAGCAAGGCGTGGAAGGTGAACTTCTGGGCGCGCCTGCTGGACGGCGACCATGCCTACAAGGTGTACCAGGAGCTGCTGCGCAACTCCACCATGAACAACCTGTTCGACACCCATCCGCCATTCCAGATCGACGGTAACTTCGGCGGCACCTCGGGCGTGGCCGAGATGCTGCTGCAAAGCCACCTGGGCGAAGTGCAGCTGCTGCCCGCGCTGCCTGCGGCATGGCCGGACGGCCAGGTCTCCGGCCTGGTGGCGCGCGGGGCGTTCGAGGTGGACATGCAGTGGAAGGGCGGGCAGCTGGTGGGCGCCAGCGTGCTGTCACGGCTGGGCAACCCTTTGGTCCTGCGGACCCGGCGGCCGATCAGCGTGGTGGGCCAGACGGTGGCGGGGCGCATCGAGAAGATCGACGGCCAGCGCTACTACGTGACGCAATTGAAGACACGTGCCGGGCAGCGCTATCAGATTCGCGGCCGATGACTGCACGGAAAGCCGGGATCATGAAAAATGTCCACAGACTTTCCGGTTGGTCATGTATATCGTCCGCGCGTCGAAACCCCTACAAGCCCTCGCGCGTCCGTTTTGGCGGCGAACCCTTGGCATCTCCCGAAAGCGCCGTGTAGGGGCTTCTGGCAAATGTCACTTGCACTCTGCTGTTGCCGTTACGTCGTCGCCTTTGTTCCGGCCAACTGGTTTCGTGGTGACGGTGCAGCGGGTGGCCTCGCTCGCCATCGGTAGGGCAATTCGCATCGGCCCATATTTGCACCAAAACCAGCGCTCTGACCCGCGCTCAATCTCCCAGCGCTGAACGGTGCTGGTCGCGCTGTCTGGCTTGAGGTAGGTGATGGATTCGGGCGGTCCGGCCATCATGCCCGCCGCGTCAAGTCGGATCGGGTCGGCCACATAGCCTTTCCAGCCTTTCGGGAGCTTCCCCGGCACCAGCGCTTCGGCCGGAACCGTGCTCGGGCACGTCGCGCGCAGGTCGGCCGCCTTCACATGTGCGGCAGGCCACGCCGCCGCCATGGTGAGCACCACCAGCGTGAGCGGAATAGGGCGGCTCATCACTCGATCACCGAAAAGGCGAAGGCGTTATTGCTCGCATTCGGGTAGCTGCCGTCCGCGCGCCTTTCTGCGTGGACCGGGAAGCTGATCCTGCGCTTCTGTACCTGCTTTAGACCTCTCCACTGCTCGATGACCCATATCGTACTGCCGGACTTCGATAGAAAGATGGCGGCGTGTTGCCCGGTGTCGGCATGCGGGAATTTGCCGTTGATGAACGTGGCAATGGCGGTCCCACGCTTGATGGTTTTAGAGGCCAGGACATTTTCGCCCTCTCGCCAGCTCCGCGTGCTGATGCCAATGAGGCCCGGCACCGTGGCCTTGATTAAATCGACGCACTCGCCCTTGCCGAACACTGGCTTTTCGATGAGTGATTCGGGGTCTGGATGTCTGTAGGGCATGTGGCTCTCCTTCGCCGCACCATTGCAGCGCAATCGAGAGAGTACCAGAATTACAATCTGCCAATATTGCGAGTAGATAAGAAGAAGCCCGCGCGCGGCGGGCTGACGGGTTGTTTTGCGGCGTTACCAGCCGCCGCCGCTCGAGCGGTCGAGCTAGTAGGTGAATATCACGCGATCATGCCGCGCCATGCCGTTGTCGTCGTGGCTTGGTCAGGACATCAAGTTCCGGTTGTCAGAGTCCTCCAAGTACCACTCCGCTTCAGGATCCTTTCCCTCGGCTTCCGCGCGCACGGCGTTCAGCTCGGCCACGGCTGTGAGAATCCCGGCGTGCTGTGCTTTTGTGATCTTTGGCATGTCAGTCCCCGTTGATCGGCTCAGCGGCAGTGCCGAGTAGCTTGCGCGGCTCGGCGCGTAGCTCGGCCGCACCAGCACTCTTAATTGAAGACGCACGCCGGGCGGCGCTATCAGATCCGTGGTCGCTGACTGAACAGAAAGCCGAGATCATGAAAAAATGTCCACAG
>JBKHWY010000485.1:0-3749 GCA_046566285.1 Gammaproteobacteria bacterium
TGCACCTCGTCCACCATGCCTTTCGGATCGGGGAAGCGGGTCTTGTCGAACTGGTGCGAGCCCCAGCCGTCTTCCGGCCAGTAGAACCAGTCCTGCACGATATTGTCGATCGGCCAGCCTTGCTTGCGGTATTCGCGCAGTACACCCAGCAATTGATCCTGGGTCTCGTAACGCTGGCGCGACTGCCAGAAGCCGTACGACCACTTCGGCATCATCGGCTGCTGGCCCGTGAGGTGGCGGTAGCCGCCGATCACCTGGTCCATGTTCTCGCCGTTGATCACGTAGTAGTTCAAGCCCTGGGCGATCTCGGACGAGAGCGTCAGCGAACGCTGGTCGCGCTCCGGCAGCGGATCGTTGTGGGTGATCGCCACCATGCCGCCGGACGGCACCCATTCCAGGTGCAGCTTGACCGGCTTGTCCTTGGCAAAATTCACCTCGAAATTGTGGTACCACGGGTTCCAGCCCTGGCGCCACACGTCCAGCACCTGCTTGCCGTCGATCGACAAGGTGGCGTAGTCGGATGCGTACAGCTGCAGCTTGTGGACGCCCGGCTTGGTCGAGACCATCTCCGCGTCCCACACCACCTTTACATCCTTGAGCTGTTTCGGGTCGCCCAACTCCTTCGGCCAGAACTCCGTCACGTCCTTCAGGTACTGGTAGGCGATGTCCTTTTCCTGGCGCGTGAGGGCCAGCTTGCCGCCGATGTAGTAGCGCGCCGTCAGGCCGGGCTGGCCGTTGTCGCCGGTCAGCTTCAGGTCACGGCTCAGCCAGGCGTACGGGGTCGGGTTGCCGAAGCGGGAAATCGCGTTGTTGTCCCACAGGATGCCGTAGTTCTTGTCCGAGACCACGAAGGGCACGGCCACATCCATATTGTGCTGTTGCAGCAGCACGTCCTCGCCGTTCAGGTTCATCTGGGCGTTCTGGTGCTGGCCCAGGCCGTAGTAGGCGTCTTTGGTGCCGGGGTTGAAACCCTGCTTGATGGCCACAAAACGCTTGCCTCCCACCGTGATGGGCGTGATGTCCTCGCTGTACTGGGTCAGGAGCGGCTTGCCCTTGGCGTCGCGAAAGGCCAGCTTGCCGTCCGTGAGCGACACGGTGGCGGCCAGGCGCGCGGTCTTGAGCACGACGGCGTCCTTGCCGGACTGGCTGACCGTAAAGCCGCTGGTGACGGGCTTGGCAATCGTCATCATCGACGGGTCCAGCTGCTTGCCGGGCTCATCCACCTTGACCACGTGGATGATGTTGTCGTTCATGACTTCCAGGCGGACTTCCTTGGCGGCGCCCTGGTCGGGCTTGACGGTGATGCCGCTGGCGGTTTTTTCGAAGCTGCCCGCCCAGGCGGAGTGGGAAGCGAATAGCGCCATGATGGACGCTGACAGGATGGTTCTTGAGTGCACGTGCTGTCTCCTCATCATGTTCTGATTGTTGTTCAATAGGTGCCGATGCGCACCTTCAGCACCGTCGGCGTGGCCGGCAGGTTGATGCCGTAATCGGTCTGGTCGCCATTCCAGTTACGCTCCATCACCCACTTGCCGTTGGCGTCGAATCGCCCTTCTTCCACGCGTGCCAGCATGGTCGGCTTGCCCGCATTGCTGCCCAGCCCGCCCAGCTTGACGCGCACATGGTGGCCCACCAGGATGAATTCATTCTCGCCGATCTGGGCGATGGCCACGCCCCCGTCCGGATTGTCGGTGTTGGCCGGGGTGTCTTTCAGGTTGGGAAAGTACTGCTTCTCGCCGAACTGCCACTCGCGGAACGACACCGTGGCCTGCCAGTTCTTCATGTCCACCGTCTGCGGCCCGCGCTCGTCGGTCTCGGCCACGCCGTAGGTGCGCCCTTCCAGTGCCCACTTGGCCCACAGCCGCTCCATCGGCCGGAATGCCGCGTAGATTTTGGCGAACGGCTCGACCATGGTCTTGTCGGTGGCTTTCGAGCCCAGCGGATAATTGCTGTACTCCGCATAGTCGAGGCCGAAGGGAGCGAAGCCCAGCGCGCCGCGCCCGATGGCCAGGTAGGCGTAGCGCGCATAGGTGGCGGCGTTGCCGATTTCCGGGATGACCAGGGGATTGTCCGGGCGCTGGAACTTGTCGATGGTGGCGCGCACCTTGACCGATTCCGGGCTGTAGATGTCCGGCGCGGCAAAGTCCAGGTGCGGTGCGGCGGCCTTGTAGATGTCGATCACGTCGTAGGTTGGCCCGCCGCTGGCAAAATTGCTCTTCCAGGGTGCGATCGGTTCGATGGGATCGCGCAGCGCATTGTTCACGTACATGGGCAGGTTGTAGGCCGCCCGGCCCGACTTGGCGATCTCTTCGATATATTTGGCGATCGACCAGGCGTGGAAATATTCCTCCGCGTAGTCGCCATACACTTCGCGCCAGGTACCCTTGGCGGCGCCGGCCACGGGCGCCTTCTTGCGCTCCAGCACCGCCTGCGGCACCGGCTGGTTGAAGGCGGCTTCGGCGCGCGCGCCGTAGTCGCGCACCAGGCCATAGGTGCCCACTTCGTTCTCGACCTGCACCATCAGCACGGTCTGCTTGTCCTGGTCGATCCTGGCCAGGTGCGCCATCAGGGCCGTGAAGGCTTTCTTGTCGGCCTTCAGGGTTTCCTCGCCCCAGGGCGACAGGCAATAGATGGGCTTGCCATCCTTGCCCACCATGCGCGGGAAGCGCGCATTGTTGAACTTGACCCATTCCGGCGTGTACTGGGGGCTGGTGTTCTTCCAGGTGCCAAACCACAGCAGCACCAGGCGCACCTTGTTCTGGCGCGCTTCCTTGACCAGCGTGTCGACATAGGAAAAATCGAACTTGCCTTCCTGCGGCTCGATCTGTTCCCACGCCACCGGAATTTCCAGCGTGTTGGCGTGCGCATCGGCCATGGCCGCCCAGACCTTCTTGAGCGCGAGCGGATAGTTGCTGGAATTGTGGGCCTGGCCGGCCAGCATCAGGAATGGCGCGCCATCGACCATCAGCGCGTGCCGCCCGTCCTGCTGGACGATGTGGGGCAGCGAAGTGGCGGCCAGGCTGGCGGAAGCGATGGCCATGGCGCCGAAGAATGCAGACAGTTGGGTTGGAATGGTTTTCATGCGTCTCGTGATGGAAGCGTTGATGGGACGAATCATGGAGCGGGTCGAAACAGTGTTCAACGATTAAAACGCAAAATGGCCTGAACGTCGGAGCGCCGGCGAGCGGCGTCCTGGTTCAGGCCCGTGCACCGCCAGCAGGCTGGCGGTAAGCGCAAGGTCAGTGTCGATCAGAAATTGACGTTCAGCTTCAAGGCATAGCGTGGGCCCGACGCGAACCAGGCCCGGCCCATCATACCGGTCGTCTGCTGCATTTGCTGTTTCCAGATCGAATCGGTCAAGTTGGTCCCGTCCAGGGCCACCTTGATGTGATCGTTGATCTGGTACGAGATGCCGCCATCCAACTGGCCGTAGGCATCGGCCCAGGTCGGCAAGGCCCAGGGGATATTGGTCTGGCCGTAGGTCGGGCTGTTCGGGTTGGTGTCCGCGCCATCGCCACCGTTGGTGCCATTCACGTTCACGTTCTGCAGGTTCTTCGAACGCCAGGAGTACGCCAGGCGGGCCGACCAGGGCCCTTTGTCGTACAGCAGGGCCAGGTTGTAGGCCTGACGGGACAAGCCTTGCAGGGGCAGGTTGCCGAAGGTGCGGCCGTTGGTGTCGCAGCCGTTCAGATTCAGGTTCAGGTTGGCCGCGCCCGACACGCTCGAGCAATACTCGCTGTACACCGGGT
>JBKHWY010000486.1:0-3728 GCA_046566285.1 Gammaproteobacteria bacterium
CGGCGGGATGCGCGGGCAGCGCCAACACTTTGGAGGCGGGCAGGAATGCGCGTCGCGCCAGGCGGTCGTACAGCTGCAGTCCCAAACGGATCAGCCAGGCCGGACGCTGGCCGGCGTCATGCGGCATCACGAAGCGCAGCGGCCACATGATGTGCGGGGCGCTGCGCAGCAGCACTTCGCGCTCGATCAGGGCCTTGCGCACCAGGCCGAATTCGCGGTGCTCCAGGTAGCGCAGGCCGCCGTGAATCAGCTTGCTGGAAGCGCTCGACGTGTGCGCGCCCAGGTCGTCCTTCTCGCACAGCACCACCGACAGCCCGCGCCCGGCGGCGTCGCGCGCGATGCCGGCGCCGTTGATGCCGCCGCCGACCACCAGCACATCGCATTCGATCCTGTCGCCGCCGCCTCGCGCATTCACCGTCCGCCCTCCCGCGCCATGGTGGCGCCCGCGAATGAATTGTTGCCCAAAGGGGGACGTCCCACAACTATTTCACGTCCGGGCTGGGCCTGGCGCAAATGCAGATTCGCAACACTCAAGCGAATTTCTCAACAGATACGTAGATTGTTTGTGAGAAATGGTGATAATCTGCACGTACGTCCGCTTTTTTTGTGAGCCATGTACCGGGTCATCCGCAAACGCCGCGTCAAGCGCCATCCCATCGTCAAGGCTGCACGCATCCTCGTGCTGGCCTCGCCGGTGCTGGCCGCGATCGTGTATGCGTGGTATCCGAAGTATCCTGACTATGCCAGCGAGAGCGCGCAGCCGCCGGTCACGGGAAGCGCGCAAGCTTCCGGTCAGTCGCCCTCCCGCGTGACCTACGCCGACACGCTGGCCGTCGAAACGGACCAGAACCATCCGGTCCGTTAAGCCAGCGCGCCCGCACTCACGCATCCGATGCATTGTTGAGCACATCTTCGGCCAGGATCCAGTCGAAGTAGAGGAAGGTCCGCCAGTGCGTCATGATCATCGACAGTTCCCCCGATTTGCCCGCCTTGTATAGCTTGGTGTTGATATCAAAGATAGTCTGGGCCGGGTCGGCGTAGGCGGGGTGGGCGGCCTTGAGCAGGGTGTCGAAGAACAGGACCTTCTGCTGCTGTTCGGGATGGCGTCGCCCGTCGAGGATGGCCTGCGCCAGCAGCTTGCGCGCGGCGACGGTGTGAACGCGCCGATCGATTTCCACCAGCTGCTTGTCGCTCTTCTTGTCGCGGATGACGATGAAGGGATTTTCGCCTTCGCGCTCGGTGACCAGGCGGTCCATCTCGCGGAACTTGACTTCCCAATGCCGGCCTTCCTCGGTGTTGGCAAGCTTGGGCCAGACCAGCGCGGCGAGATGGCGCGCCAGCGCAACCGTGCCATCCCATTTGCCGATCCATCCCCTGACCTCGTCGGTGGTCCAGGTCTGCGCTTCCTTGCCCTTCGGTGTGGTCAGGTCCTGGCCTTTGCCCTCGCGGTGTACCGGTCCGCGCGTATAGCCGTCCGAGTCGAACGAGGTGGTGCTGCCATCCTGCCGCTCGTATGTAACGCCGCTGTGCTTGATGCGCGCGGAATTGCTCATGACGGGCGCGGTGGACTTCATCGGCGACATGGCGGCGGGCGACGCCCGTTCGGTCAACGGGGTGGCCGAACGCTCGCGGATGGTCTGCAGCTCCAGCAGACGCTGCGCCTCGGCGTCGAAATCCTCTTCGTCCTCGCTGAAGGCGCTCGTCAGCAGCGCCTCCTTGTGCTCCTCGCAGATCTTCGCTTTCAGCCCGACCGACAACAAGGCTCGCAGGACCAGGTTCCTCCAGACAAAGTCGCGCTTGCCGTCGGCATCGAGGTCGCCGCGGTAGCGCACTTTCTCCAGCGTGTTGACGCCATCGAGCATGAAGTAGCCCTGGACCACGCCGGGTCGTCCGGCCCCGATGGCCTGTTGGATCGAGCGCTGCATGTGCTGGCGCGCACTGCCCGCCACCAGCGCCGCCAGCCTGGCGCCCCCTTCCGACGGGGCCTGGGTCTTGCGCACGGAGGGTGGACTCGATTCGCTCCTGTCGCGCTGCAGTTTCATGGCCTTAGCTCCCTGTCGATGCGGACTTGTCGCCCATGACGTCCGCCTCGCGCTCCAGCGCCGCATCGTCATTGACCGGCACGTCCCCATTCATGTGCAGGGTCGGCTGCACCCTGCCCTGGGCCTGCTGCACCACGTGCCAGGCTTCGTGCGGCAAGTGCTGTTCCTGCCCCGGCGCCAGGTGGATATCCGTGCCCTGGGCGTAGGCGTGGGCGTTCAGCTGCGCCGGCTTGTCCGAGTTGTAGTGCACCTTGACCCCGTCCATGCTCATGCCGGACAGGTTCTCGATGCCGGACTTGAGCTGGTCCGGCAGGCCGGTGTCGTTCGGCTTGTCGTTGGCGCGCCGCTGGGCCGTATCGGCCAATTCCTGCAGGCGCAGCTGGGTGGCGGTGGACGCGCGCCGGTCGTCGAACTGCGCGGTGCCGGCGCTGCGCGCGATGCTCTCCTGCTCCGTCGCAGGCTCGGTGTGCTTGGTGTAGGTCATGGCGGTTCCTTTCACAATGCAGGCTTTTAGGGAATGCGGCGGCGCGACTTCTTGAATGAGTGGTTCCACAACAGGATCATGCCGATCAGTCCACCGCCGATGTAGAGCAGCAGCAGCGCGCCGGAGATGGGGTTGAGCAGCGGGTCGCTGATGGTCAGGATGAACAGCAGCAGGAAGGGCAGCGCCATCAAGAGCGTCATGGCGGCGAAGTACAGGCCATTGCTGTCGAGCCGCTCGTTGCAGCCCCGGCAGGAGAAGAAGATGATCCCCACCGTGACGGCGACGAACAGGCTGGCCCACCACACCCAGCGCAGCCACAGGCGGTGCGGGCACTGGTAGCTGACGTAGTTCTCCCACAGCGCGGTCAGGTCGTCCGGCGGGGTGTAATACAGGTGCAGCAAGCGCAAGGGGCTGACGGTTTCCTCGGCCGAGGCGCCGACATTGTCGGCGTCGCTGGCAAACGGCAGCGGCCAGAAGCCGATGCCGCCGTAGTTGTCGACAAAGTAGACGATGTCGTTGACCAGCTGGATTGAACTGCGGCCATCGTATTCGATGACGGGCACGATGGCGCGCAGCAGGCGCTGGCCTTCCTGGCTGACCAGCGCGTTCTGGATTTCTTCGGCCAGCATTTTCTTGGTCACGCGCGTGGGCTCGGCCAGCCAGACCAGCACGCGCAGGTCGGCCATGCGCTGGCGGCGGGTGTCAATGGCCGGGCGACCGGGCTGCAGCTTGTTGGTGGCGTCGATCAGGTAGCTGAGGTTGGCGTAGCCCAGGGTGGCAGCCTGGGTGGTGGTCATCTCATGGTGGGCTGCCATGATGTTGAGCTGGCGCGCCGGCTTCATGGCGCGCAAACGCTCCGACAGCTTGATCACGAAGTCATTGAACAGCTGCTTGTCCTGCTGGGGGAACTGGCGAAAGCTCAGCGACACGCCCTCGCCCAGCGCGGGCGCCGGATCGAGGCCGAGCGAGGCCAGCGCCGTGCCGTGCGGGTCCCAGGTGAGCAGGCGCCGGCCCAGCAGGGTCACGATGTTGTCGGCCAGCGCGTCCAGCATGCGCTGCTTGTCCGGCCCGCTGCTCAAGGAAAACGCGCCCCAGTCGCTCTTGTCCACCACCCAGTCGATGCGGGTCAGGTGGGTGTGCGCCGCGGCGATCAGGTCGCGCGGCACGTCGTTCGGTCCCATGCCGGGCGGCCAGCGCAAGTC
>JBKHWY010000487.1:0-3714 GCA_046566285.1 Gammaproteobacteria bacterium
TCGGGCGGCTCAGCAGGGTGCGGCTCATGATGGAGACCTGCTGCTCGACGTTCGGCACGCTGGTCATGCCGGCCAGCAGGGGTTTCAGGATGCTCTGGGTATCGACGAACACCCGGGCGGAAGTCTGGTAGTCGCTCGGCATGGAAAACACCTTGGCCCAGCCGGCCAGCGCCAGCGCCCACATCAGCGTGAGTGCAATCCAGCGATATTTCCAGATGCCGCGGATATGCAGCAGCGTCTGGCTGATGAGGTCCTCCATATCGTGGTGCTCTCCGCAAGTCGGACTGGATGATGAAGCGGGTCGGCTTCAAGGTCGCTTTGGATTATAGGGTTGTAGCTGTACGGCAATTTCTCAGATCGCATCGCGGTTGACACCTGTCAACGCCGCGGCGCGTGCAAAACAAAGCCGGCCAGGTGCGCTTCCTGGCCGGGTAAATGGGCCGCGCCGCTGGACTTTCCGGCACGGGCCGCATCAGAACCCCCTGCGGTGTGGCGCCCGCATCCCCAGCAGGCCCAAACCGTGACGCAGTCTGCAGGCCCTGGCGTGGCCATGCCGGATCGGCCACATGTGTTGTCCGGTGTTCGACTCCGACCTCGAATCCGGCGGTGCGGCGCGAGCGGCCTGCTGGGCGGCCGCCGCCACGCCGATGAATCAGCCGCGCCGGCGCAGGAACACGGTCATGCCGAGCAGGCCGGCGCCGAAGATCGCCAGGCTGGCCGGTTCCGGCACGGTGGCCTGCAGGGCGTTGGCGTCCGAGGTCTGGCTGATCGTCAGGCGGTAGTTAGTGTTGGCCGCCAGCGCCATCGTGGTGGTGGAAAACGCCAGCGTGCCGGGGGCGTAGGTGGTGCCGCCGGCAAAGCTGTCGGTGCGGTTGACATTCGACATGCTGTTGAGCTGGTTGGGCGCGAACACGAATACGCTGTTGCCCGCTTCGTCGAGGATGTTGAGGGTCCAGGTCACACGCGCCATCGCCGAGGTGCTGGGGTCGCCGGTGGTGTAGGCCTGGGTGAAGGGCGTGGCGTCGAAGGCGAAGGTCATGGTGTCGGCGGCGCTCAGCATGAACAGGAAGCTGGTCATGGTGCCCACGTTGGAGGAGCCGGCGGCCGAGCCGTCGGCCTGCAGCGCGGCATCGGCGCGGCTCTGGACCAGGGCGCCGGCGGCGCGGCTGCCGACCGTGATGCCGCTGCCCGACATGTACTGGTCGGCGTAGCCGAAGGTGCCGGGCACCGGCGTCGGGCCGGGGAAGGGCGTGAAGTCGTTTTCCGCGCGCGGCGGGTTGGGCAGGCCCACGAACTGGTGGGCGATGTCGGGCGTGCTGCCGCTCAGGATATTGATGTTCTGCGAAGGCGCGGTGACGGCGGTGCCGCCCTGGCTGGCCGAAGCGCCGGCCACGTTCATGCCGGCCAGGGTGGTGAAATCGGTGGCGTTGTAGGCCGAACCGTTCGAATGCAGGAGACGGAAATTGTCGATGACGAGGATGGCCTGGGCAAATGCCTCGGCGTGCGCGGTGCCGGCCGTGCCCAGGCAGCCGCAAGCGAGCGCGGCCCCAAGGGCCAGGGATTTTCGGGCGGAGGTAATGGCTCGGTTCATTGCTGATCTCCTGTGGGGATGAAAGACGGGGAATCGATGGCAGCCAGGGGCGCCGCCGTGCAGCTTGCTCAGCAGGGATCGTGCCACCCGATTTTTCCTCGTCAATTCAAGCACTTGTGCGAGCCGGGCGGCCGTCGCCGCTACCCATGGCCGGGCTTGGCAAGAAATCCGACGCGGCTTTTGTGCGGGCGCAATAGCGGACGCGGCCATAACGGAACTTCGCGGCCGTCGGGCCTGTCTGACAAGCACAACAATTTGTTCGTGCCGACAGGCGGTGCGAGCGCTTTTCAAAGGATGACGACCATGCTGCACGAAGAGCTTCCGATTGCCTCGTTTCAATCACCGCTCAGCCCGCGCGAATACTGCGCCAGCGAGCGCGCGCCGCACACGCCCAGCCACCCCCTGGACATGCAAGTTTTCAATATCCGCCTGGCCAACAGCGCGGGCCGGCGCGAAGCCGCCAGCCTGTTGATCCGCAAGATGTACGGCTGGCGCGGCTACGCCATCGATCCGGCCGAGCCCATGCAGGCCAACAAGATCACCCTGTATGCGGAGACGGGCGGGCAGGTGGTCGGCACCATGAGCTTGTGCCTGGACGGCCCGCAGGGGCTGCCGGCCGATGACAATTTTTCCGACAGGCTGGACCAGTTGCGAGCCGCCGGAGGACGCCTGTGCGAACCGTCGCGCCTGGCCATCGACAAGGGCGTGACCAAGCGGGTGTTCGCGGCCCTGATCCACATTTCCTACCTGTACGCGCACCGCATCCACGGCTTTTCCGACTACATGATCGAAGTCAATCCGCGCCACGTGCAGTTCTACAAGCGCATGCTGGGCTTTGCCGACTTCGGCGCCGAGCGCCCGTGCGCACGTGTGGGGGCGCCGGCGGTGCTGCTGCGCCTGCCACTGGCGCACATGACCGAGCAGATCGGGCGCTGGGGCGGGCTGATGGAGCAGCACGGCGACGAGCGCTCCTTCTACCCGTATTTCTTTCCCGTGTGGGACGAAGCGGGCATCACCGCGCGCCTGGCCAGCGGCCGCTAATTCTGGAGACACGCATGGATGCCATCCTCCCCACCCAGGCGCCGGGCGCGCGGCTGTCCGGCGAAGCCAGAACCGGCCTCATCAACGCGCTGTGCGAGATCGTCGGCGCCGCCCACGTGCATGCCGACGGCGCCAGTTGCGCGCGCTACGCCCGCAGCACCGCCCCGCGCGGCACGGTTCCGCTGGCGGTGGTGGCGCCGTCCTGCCAGGCCGAGGTCGTCGACCTGGTCAAGCTGGCCGCGCGCACCGGCACGCCCCTGTACCCGATCGCCACCGGCAAGAACTGGGGCTATGGCGACGCCTGCGCGGTCGGGCACGGCCAGCTGATTGTCGACCTGTCGCGCATGAACCGCATTGTCCACGTGGATGCCGAACTGGCCTATGCCGTGATCGAACCGGGCGTCACCCAGGGCCAGCTGTCGGCCTACCTGCACGAACAGGGCTTGCCGCTGTGGATGGATTGCACCGGGGCGGGGCCGGACACCAGCTTGATGGGCAATATCCTCGAACGGGGCTTCGGCCATTCGCCCTACGGCAACCGGCTGCAGCACGTGTCCGGGCTGCGCGTGGTGCTGGCCAATGGCGACGTGCTGTGCACCGGTTTCGGCCACTATCCGAACGCCCAGGCCACCCACCTGTTTCCTTACGGGATCGGGCCCTTCCTCGACGGCCTGTTCACCCAGTCGAACTTCGGCATCGCCACCCAGATCGGCCTGTGGCTGATGCCGCAGGTGGAATGCGTCAATCACTTCCTCTGCACGGTGGAGCGGCATGGCGACATCGCCGCCGTGGTGGACGCGCTGCGGCCCCTGCGGCTGGACGGCACGCTGCGCAGCATCGTCCATATCGGCAACGATTTGCGCGTGATCTCGGGCGGCACCGTGTTTCCGCGCAGCCGGGTGCCGGCCGGCGCCAGCCTGCCGGATACGGTGCGGGGCGAATTGCGCGCCGCCGCCGGGATCGGCGCCTGGTCCGTGTCCGGCGCGCTGTACGGCAGCCGCGCCCAGGTGGCGGCCGCGGGCAAGGCGCTGCGCGCCGCCCTGCGTGGGTCCCATGCCAGCCTGCGTTTCCTCACCGAAGGC
>JBKHWY010000488.1:0-3713 GCA_046566285.1 Gammaproteobacteria bacterium
CCGCGCTCAAGAGCGTGGTCGATGAACGCCGCCACACGGAAGTGGCGCAGCGCCTGGCCAAGCAGGTGGAAGAAGCGCAATGGTGGCGCGACGCCAGCGTGGCCTACTTCCAGTCGATCTCGAAACGGCCCCTGCCCGCCGGCGCGAAGGCGCCGCCCCTGCCGCTGGACGCCTACAAGGCGCGCAGCTTCCCCTTCGCACCCGGTAACGGTTGACCGCACGCGCTACACCACCCCCACACACAACAACCAAGAGGAGACCTCACCATGACCATGACACGCCGCCAGGCCCTGACGCTACTCGCGGGCGCCAGCGCCCTCCCCGCCAGCTTCGCTTTTGCCCAAGCCGCATCGAACACGGAACCCAGCCTGAAGGAACTGGGCAAGCGCAAGGGCCTGCGCATCGGGAATGCGATCGCCAACGCCCCCGACCGCTTCGGCGACCCGGCCTACCGCGCCCTGATGGCGCGCGAATGCAATGTCATCGTGTGCGAGAACGAGACCAAGTGGCAGGCGCTCGAACCGCGCCAGGGCCATCTCAACTTCGGCCCGGCCGACGAGATGTTCAAGTGGGCCAAGGGCGAAGGCATGCAGATCCGCGGGCACACGCTGTTCTGGTTCCCGGAAAAGTGGCTGCCCGCGTGGGTCAACCAATACGACTTCGGCGCCGATGGCGCCGGGGCGGCCAAGCGCGCCGAAGCCCTGCTCGCCAAGCACATCAAGGAAGTCACCCAGCACTACGGGCGCGACATCTACAGCTACGACGTGGTCAATGAAGCGGTCGATCCGGCCACCGGCGAGATGCGCGAGAACGTGTTCGGCAAGCGCCTGGGCGCGGTGGAGACGGTGGACCTGGCCTTCCGCCTGGCCAGGGAAAACGCCCCGCACGCGCAGCTGGTCTACAACGACTACATGCGCGGCGATGCGGGTAGCGCCAAGCACCGCGCCGGCGTGCTGAAGATGCTGCATGCCTTGAAGACCAAGGGCGCGCCCATCGATGCGGTGGGCCTGCAGAGCCACATCGGTTCATGGGACGACGTCAAGGGCGGCAGCAGCCAGGCCATCGAATGGCGCAAGTTCCTCGACGAGGTGACCGGCATGGGCTACAAGCTGCTCATCACCGAGTTCGACGTGAACGACCGCGAACTGCCGGGCGATATCAAGCGCCGCGATGCGGGCGTGGCCGCGCTGGCGAAGGATTACCTGGACCTGACGCTGTCGTATCCCCAGGTAACCGACTTCCTCATGTGGGGCATGGCCGACCACGTGAGCTGGCTGAAGGATTGGGACGAAGCGCCGCGCAAGGACAAGCTGATGATGCGCGGCACGCCCTACGACGAGAAACTGCGCGCCAAGCCGCTGCGCGCGGCCATCGCCGAGTCCTTGAAGAAGATGCCCGCGCGCGCCTGACGCAGGGGTGCGCAGGCTGCGCAGGGCCGCAAAGGCCGGGGGCGATCAGGGAGCCTGGTCGCCTTCCCAGATCTGGATGTCGTCCGCCGTCACCATGAAGCGCCAGCCGGGGCCCAGGGCCAGGAAGGGCAAGGTGATGGGGGCGCGTTCGCGCAGGTGCCCGACCTGCAGGGGAAAGAACGTGTCCATGCGCCCGCCCGTGTCGCCCGACCAGATGAACCATCCGCTGGCCTTGCCCGCCCCTTCGCGGCGCCAGCCGTGGATGGGATACTGGCCGTCGCGCAGGCCGCCCGCCACTTCGACGGTCGAGGTGTCGGCGCAGGGTTCGAAGCGCGCACCGTGGTTTGCACAGATACGCCGTTGGGCCAGTTCGATTTTTGTTTCCATCTGCAGCGCTTCTGCCGCTGTCATCCCGCTACTTTCAAGCATCTCTGGCCCAGGCCTACGTTACGTTACCTGTGCACACTAGCACGTTATTCTGGGAAATAAAAACAAAGGCGGGAATACTGTTGTGTTCGCGTGCTGGACGAATCGACAGCTTGTCCGATTGAGATGGCGGGATGGCCAGACCAAGCCATGCCCGTGGTAGGCGCATGGTAGCGCAACCAAGTTGCCATGAAAAAACAGCGGTCAAGTGACCGCTGCAAATACTGAAAAACCAAAAGGAGCCGATATTACAACATTTCCGGCCCTACAAGTCAATACAAAATTACAACTTTTTTCGACAGCATTGTCGGTTCAGCAAGCAGGTTCTTCACGGGGCGCACCGGATGACACCGCTATCAAATCGGCCCGCCCATCGCGCCGGCCCCATCAACGCTGGCCGACCGTGGGACTCTCCGGCGGGCCCAGGTAGCTGGGCTTCTGCCCACCCATGTTCACCACCAGCTTCTGCACCACCAAGCCGGGATCGACCGTCCAGAACTTGAGCGTATGCGCGCCCGGCTTCGCCACCGCATGGGTGGTCGTGAACACGGCCGCGCCATCGCTGACGATGCGCTCCCAATGTTTTTCGGACGCGTCCGCATGCACGTTGACGATCTGCGGCGCCTCGTCGTCGATCGACACGCCATAGTGCAGCCCCTGGCCCGGCTGGAACTTGAGCGTGGGCGCCAGCGTCACCTGCACCTCGGCCTTGCCGCTGCTGGCCAGCTGCATCGCGTACTCCAGCCGCATGGGCGCATTCGCCGGATCGAGCGCCGGCGCATCCACCGGCAGGGTCGTCATGGCCGACCCGGTGCGGCCATGGTCGGGGATGAGTTGCCAACGCCGGCCCTGGGGCGCCAGCGCGCGCGTATAGTGCGGCGCCTCGATCGCGACCACCCCGCCCGTCTCGATGAAGGCGCCCTTGGTCGCGGCCACGCTTCGCTGCCGGGCCAGCGGTACCTTCACCTGCGCGCGGGCGCCGTCTGGCCCCGTGACCGTCAGCATTGCATGGTCCACGCCCGCCGGCACCTCCGCCCAGCGCACGTTGACGAGCACGCGCTCCTCGCGCCGCACGCTGCCCTTGGTAGCGCTGACCGTGACCCACGGATCGCTGGCGGCAATCGTGAAGTCAAACGGCGCTTCACCGCGGTTGAAGACTTCCAGGTAGCGCGCCTGGCCGTCGAATGGGTTCAGTTCGGGCAGCGCCAGGCTGGCATCGCCCCAGCGCGGCCACACCTGCTCGGAGCCTTCCACCGCCACGCCCATGTCGCCTTCGCCGCTGGTCTGCAGTTTCGTCACCGCCGGCATGACGTTGCGCGGCGGCTGGTTCCAGAAGGTGTAGCCCAGGTGGGTCTGCGACATCATGTGGTTCCACTTGCCGCCCGCGATGTCCTGGTGATACTGGCGCGCCAGTTCCGCGTCCTCGCGGAACAGCGCGCGCACGCGTGCGGCCAGGTCATTGGTCGAGGCCCGGCCCTGGGCTGCATACAGGCGGTTGCGCGCGGCCGTCGCCATCATTTCATTGACCACCACGCCGGCCTTGACCGGGTACAGCACCAGCTGGAAGAAGGCGTCGCGCCGCTCGGGCGGCAGGCTGGCGGAAATCGCCTCCGCGCGCGCGGCAATGGCCTTGTACTCGTCCACGATGCGCTCGGCTTCGTTGTAGTTGACCAGGCTGTAGGTGCCGGGTTCCAGCTGCTCCGGCTTGCGCCGCCCGTTGTACTTGGCGTACTTCGCCACGATGTCGGCGATGTCGCTCGCGTGGGTGGGCCCGAATTCGCGCGCCGCCCACAGCTTCAGGTACTCCGGCAGGCGTTCGGCCGGCCAGCGCGCCGGGTTCCAGGCATAGGTCAGGAAGAATTCGATCGGCACTTCCAT
>JBKHWY010000489.1:0-3712 GCA_046566285.1 Gammaproteobacteria bacterium
TCGCCACGGCGGTCGTCACGTCCGCGATGTTACGCACCTGGCCGGTCAGGTTGCCCGCCATCGAGTTCACCGAGTCGGTCAAGTCCTTCCACGTTCCGGCGACGCCTGGCACGTTGGCCTGGCCGCCCAGCTTGCCCTCGGTGCCCACCTCGCGCGCCACGCGGGTCACCTCGGATGCGAAGGAACGCAGCTGGTCCACCATGGTGTTGGCGGTGGTGGCCGCGCGCAGGTACTGGCCCTTGAGCGGGTGACCGTCCACTTCCAGCGCCATGGTCTGCGACAGGTCGCCCTTGGCCACCGCGCCGATGACGCGCGCCATCTCCGTGGTCGGACGCACCAGGTCGTCGATCAGGGTGTTGACCGAGCTGATGATGGTGGCCCAGCCGCCCACCACGTTCGGCACCGAGGCACGCTGGGTCAGGCGCCCTTCGCGGCCCACCACGCGCGACACTTCGGTGACGGCGTCCACCATCTTTTCCTTGGTCTCGATGATCTCGTTGAGCGTGTCGGCGATCTTGCCGGAGATGCCGCTCCAGTCGGATGGCAGGCGCGCCGTGAAGTCGCCTTTTTTCAGCGCCATCAGCGTCGACAGCAGGAGCTTGAGGTCAAGTTCCTCGGCCAGGTCAGTCATTGTGTTCATCGACTATTTCCTCGAAGTTTTGGAGTGAAAGTTGGTGCGGCCGGATTCGACGTCCGGCTCGGGTCAAGCAGATCCTGGGCGCCCACGGCGCCCAGCAGGGGAAGCAGCGCGGCTGCATCCAGGATGGGGTGGAACAGGGCGCCCTGGTAGCGTTCGCAGGGCAGGGCCGACAGGGCGGCCAGCTGGGCGTCGGTCTCGACGCCCTGGGCCGCCACCCGCACGCCCAGCGCGCGGCCCAGGTGGATCAGGGCGGCCGCCATGTCGGCGCCGCCCTCGCTGCCGATGGCTTGGACGAAGGCGGCGTCCAGCTTCAGGAGGTCGAGCGGCAGGTGCAGCAGGGTGGCCAGCGCCACGCCGGCGCTGTCGAAGTCGTCCAGGGCCAGGGCCACGCCGCCCATATGCAGGCGCTGCAGCACCTCGGCCACGCCAGGGCCGGCCTCGGCCAGCAGGGCTTCCGGGATGTCCAGCTGCAGTTCGCCCGGCGCCAGTTTCGCGGCCTGCACGCTGGCCAGCACGCGCTCGGCCAGGTCGGCTTCGATGCGGGCCACGTGCAGGTCGAGCGCCAGGGTCAGGTGCGGCAGCGGCACGGCGGCGCCGCGCCACTGCACCAGCTGCTGGCAGGCCTGCTCCACCGCCCACGCGCTGATCTGCTCGAGCAGGGCGGGGTCGTTGACGTCGTCCAGCGCGGCGTGCGCGGGCACCAGGCCTTCGTCCGGATGGCGCCAGAACAGCACCGCTTCGACGGCCGACAGGGTGCGCCCGGGCAGGGCGGCGATGGGCTCGAACCGCAGCTCGAACTCACCCGCGCCCAAGGACTGGCGCAAGGCGGCCGCGCGCTGCTGGCGCTGCTGTTCGCGCGCGTTCAACTCGGCGCGGAAGAATTCGATGCTGCCATGACTGTGCGCCTGGCCCTGGCGCGGGCGGTCGCGCTTGGCGTGCTCCAGCGCCACGGCGGCGTTTTTCATCACCTGCGACGCGCTCGCGCCGTCCTGCGGATACAGGGCGATGCCGATGCTGGGCATGGCGTAGATGCGCTGGCCGCCGATCTCGAACGCCAGCGCGTGCGCCTGCTCGATCTTGCGCGCCACCCGCGCCGCATTGGCGGCCGCGCCGGCGCCTTCCAGCAGCACCGCGAATTCGTCGCTGGACAGGCGCGCCACCACGTCCGACACGCGCACCGCCGCCACCAGGCGCGCCGCCACCTGGCGCAGCAGCTCGTCGCCGGCCTCGATGCCGAAGCTGTCGTTGACGCTCTTGAAGCGGTCCAGGTCCAAAAACAGCAGGGCGAATTCGCCCTGGTAGCGGTCGGCATAGGCCACCGCGTGTTCCAGCTGCTGGATCAGGGTGCGGCGGTTGACCAGGTTGGTGAGCGGGTCGCGCACGGCCAGCGCGTGGGCGCGTTCCTCGGCCAGCTTGCGCTCGGCCACTTCCTGTTCGAGTTCGCGGTTGGCGCGCTCCAGGTCCTGCAGGCGCTGCACGTGCAGGTCCTCGTTCAAGCGCGCCAGTTGTTCCGACTTGGCCAGCAGTTCCAGGTTCTTGCGCGTCAGTTCCACGAACACCGCCACCTTGGTCTGCAGCACTTGCGGGATCACCGGCGTGAGCAGGTAGTCCACCGCACCTTTCTGGTAGCCCTTCAGGCGATGCATTTCGTCGGCATAGTAGGCGGTGATGAAGATGATCGGCACCCCGCTCGAGCGCGGGTGCGAGTGGATCGCCTCGGCCGTCTCGAAGCCGTCCATGCCAGGCATGTTCACGTCCAGCAGGATCACCGCGAACTCGTGCTGCAAGACGTGCCGCAGCGCTTCCTTGCCGGAGGCGGCGGTGACGATCTGGTAGTCGGGCTGGCCGGGCACGCCCGAGAGCAGGCTTTCCAGCGCGAGCAGGCTGGCCGGGTCATCGTTAACTAGAAGTACTTTTGGAATCTGCACTGTGATGGAGACGTGGGGTGAGAAATGTCCGTTGCGCCAGCGCTATTGTGGGCCGGTAAAACGATACGCCTGTATGCGTGCCAGTCAAGTCCTGCTTGCCTATTGTATGCCACCGAGCCACGGGGCGCCGCCGAAGTCTTTCTTGTTGGAATTTTTATGGAAAGCGCAGGGTAACTCAGCCTTAAAATCCGTGCCGCACGATTGGCGCGAAAATTGTTGTAGCTTTGTTACAACGACTTGTCGTGTGGCGCTGAGGCAATTCTGTTATCACCAATAGTTACGTTCTCCAGAGGAACATTCGTCATATTTGTTTGCCCGCCGCGGGTTTACACCCCTAAAATGATCTTCGTTAACAAAATGTGCATGTTGCCGGTTAGATCATTTTTGTCACACTTGGGAGTCCGGCATGGGGTTAACACAGGGAGCGGGGATCATGGTCGAAGTAGGGGAAATGATGACGCTTCTGAACGCCGAGGATGAATCGGCCTGGAGCGCCGTGCTGTTCAGGATGGGCCACGAACTCGGCTTCGACAAGGTGCTGTACGGCGCGGTCCCGTCGCGCCACGCCCGGCTGGAGGAGCCTTTCGTCCAGAGCAATTATTCTCCTGAATGGCGGGCCCACTACGACGAGCAGCGCCTGGCCTATATCGATCCCACGGTGGCGCACAGCCTGCACAGCGCGATGCCGTTCATCTGGCGTCCCGAAGCCTTCTGCACGCTGGAACAGCAAGCCATGTACGAGGAAGCGCGCAGCCATGGCATCCGCAGCGGGATCACCTTGCCGGTGCACGGTCCGAACGGAGAATTCGGCGTGCTCAGCTTTGCCAGCGACAGCGCGCCGAACGCCGACTTTGCCCGCCATGTCGAGCAGGTGACGCCGATGCTGAGCGCGATCCGCGATTACGCCTTCGCCTCCTCGCTGCGCTTCGCGTCCCAGCATGAAATGCACGAGACGCCGCCGCGCCTGACCCGGCGCGAGCTGGAAGTGCTGCAGTGGGTGATGGCGGGTAAATCGTCATGGGAGATTTCCCGCATCACACGCTGCTCCGAAGCCACCGTGAACTTTCACATCGGGAATATCCGGCAAAAGTTCAACGTCAATACCCGCCAGCAGGCCCTGGTCAAGGCCATCCGCATGGGGATC
>JBKHWY010000490.1:0-3697 GCA_046566285.1 Gammaproteobacteria bacterium
CGTGGCGGCCGGCGAGATCGTCGGCTTCCTCGGGCCCAACGGGGCCGGCAAGACCACCACCCTGCGCATGCTCACCACGCTGCTGGTGCCCACGTCGGGCAGCGCGACGGTCGCCGGCTGCGCCTCCTTGGCGCGCATCAGCTTGTCGAGCCAGGTGCGCGGGGCAGGCAGCTGGGCCGGCGCGATGCGAAAGTCGCGACCGAAGACGGAGCGGGAAAGGAGCTGCAGGCGCGTGGTCACGTCGGCGAGCGCCAGCCCGCGCTCCACCGGTGGACGGTGGCGCCGCCACAGTTGCTGCGCGAACGCGGTGGCGTGGCGCGCCACATCGGTGATGACGTCTTCCGCTTCCGCCATGCCAGGCTACATGAAGCTGGCGGCCACCAGGTCGCGCATCGCGCCCACCAGGTCCGGATCGTCCGACAGCGGCGCCACAATCGCAGCGTGGCACGCCTGCTGCAGCGGGATGCCGCTGGCTACCAGGCGCGCGGCGGCGATCAGGAGGCGCGTGCTGGGCACTTCGGCCAGGCCGCGGTCGCGCAGCTGGCGCAGGCGCTGGCCCAGGGTGACCAGGCCGTGCGCGGTGGCCGGGTCCACCTGGCCCTCATGCGCGACGATGGCCGCTTCCTGTTCGAGCGGCGGGAAGTTGAAGTCGAAGGCCACGAAGCGCTGGCGGGTGCTGGGCTTCATGTCCTTGAGCATGCGCTGATAACCCGGGTTGTACGACACCACCAGCTGGAAGCCGGGAGCCGCTGCGACCACCTCGCCGGTCTTGTCGATCGGGAGGATGCGCCGGTGGTCGGTCAGCGGATGCAGTACCACCACCGTGTCCTGGCGCGCTTCCACCACCTCGTCGAGGTAGCAGATGGCCCCCTCGCGCACGGCCCGGGTCAGGGGACCGTCATGCCAGGACGTGCCTTGGGCATTGATCAGGAAGCGCCCGACCAGGTCGGCGGTACTCAAGTCGTCATGGCAGGAGATGGTGACCAGCGGGCGCCTCAGCCGCCACGCCATGTATTCGACAAAGCGGGTCTTGCCGCAGCCGGTGGGGCCCTTGAGCATCACCGCCAGCTGGCGATGGTGGCACTGCTCGAACAGGGCCACCTCGCCGGCCATCTCGACGTAGTAGGGGGCCGGTGCAGGCGCACCGGTGCCGGACGCGTCGCTCAAACCGGCTGCTCCCCGGCGCGCAAGGGCGCCGTTCCGTGGGCTTGGCCGGATTCGAGCGCCAGTTGCGGTGTGCGCCGGAAGAAGTCGATGATGAACAGCGCCACACCCACGCCGAACAGGGTGGCGGTGGCGATCAGCATCAGGAAGTGCACCTGGATCTTCAGCTGCGCGTCGAGAAAGCCCAGGCCCATGATGCGTTCCAGGTAGACCTGGCCGATGCCGGCCGTGGCGAACGACAGCGTCATGCCGAACATGCCGGCCAGCTGCAGCCAGAACGACCAGTAGCCCAGCGCCGTGCCTTCCTCGGCGCGACCGGTCAGGCGGGGGAGGGCGTAGCTGATGATCGCCAGCACGCTCATGGCATACGCGCCGTAGAAGGCGGCGTGGCCGTGCATGGCGGTGATCAAGGTCCCGTGGGTCCACTTGTTCACGTCAGGGAAGGTGTGGGCCAGGCCCAGCAGGCCCGCTCCGAACAGCGTGTACACGGCGCTGCCGACGGTCCAGTGCAGGGCCAGCTTGTTGGGGTGCGCCAGGCCCGAGCGCTTGATGCTGGAGTAGGCATAGATGGCCATGCCGACCAGGGCCACCGGCTCGAGCGCGCTGAACACGCCGCCAATGGGCAGCCAGTACGACGGCACGCCAACCCAGTAGTAGTGGTGCGCGGTGCCGAGGATCCCGGCGATGAACACCAGGCCGACGATCACGTACAGCCACTTCTCCATCACTTCGCGGTCGGCGCCGGACAGGCGGATCAGGAGGTAGGCCAGGATGCCGCCCTGGATCATCTCCCACACGCCTTCCACCCACAGGTGGATGGTCCACCAGCGGTAGAAGATCGACACCGTGTAGTTGTGGTATTCCAGCAGCGAGGGCAGGTACAGCACGGCGGCCAGGCCCAGGCCGCCCAGCAGCACGCCCTCGGTGGTGGTCAGGCGGCCGGCTTTGCGGATCGTCATGCCGACGTTGTACAAGAACATCAGCATCACGATCACGATGACGATCTTGTGTGGCAGGGGCTGTTCGAGGAGCTTGTTGCCCGTGCCCCAGCGGAACAGGTAGCCGATCACGGCGGTCACGCCCATCAGCACCCACAACACCAGCTGGATGTAGGCCAGCCGGGTGCTGTGCAGCTCGGTGCGTGATTCGTCCGGCACGATCCAGTAGGTGGCGCCCATGAAGGCGCAGATCACCCAGACCACCAGCAGGTTGGTGTGGATGACCTTGGTGACGTCGAAGGGCAGGATGTAGAGCAGTGGGTCCGGCCCCAGGTACTTGGCGGCCGACAGCAGCCCGAACACGACCTGCAGGCCGAGCAGGGCGACCGCGACCGCGAAGTACCAGTAGGCGACAGATTGCGACTTGTATCTCATGGCATGGGCTCCGGCGAAGGGTTCGGATCAGGGACGTGCCGGCACTACTTGAGCGACGACAAGTAGGCCACCAGGTGA
Source organism: Gammaproteobacteria bacterium (assembly GCA_046566285.1). Lineage (GTDB taxonomy): Bacteria > Pseudomonadota > Gammaproteobacteria > Burkholderiales > Burkholderiaceae_D > Telluria_A. The sequence goes on from JBKHWY010000490.1 coordinate 2,616, forward strand.
TCGATCTGCTGCGGCGTCAGGCTCTCGCCATAAGTGGCCGGCATGAAGGACTGGCCGTTGGCCGAGTACATCGCGCCCGGCACCACGTACGCGCTCGGATGCAGCACCGATTCGCGGATGTAGCCGGGGACGTCGGTGGCCTTGCCGGTGTACTGGCCGCTGGCCAGCAGCGTGCCGGTGCGCGCCACGATGCCCGCCAGCGACGGTCCCACCATGTTGACACCCGGCGCGGTCGAGTGGCAGGCGGTACAGGCCGGCGCGGCGCTGCGGAATACCTGCTCGCCCAGCGCCACCGGGTTTTCGTCCGCCGTGGTGGGGCGAGCGCCCGGCGGCAGCGACCCGGCCGGCTTGCCGGCGCCGGCGGCCGACGCACCGGTGGCGCTGGAATCGGTGCCGGGGAAGGTGGCGCCACTGACGAGGATCGGGCGCGGCGGCCAGTTCTGGTTGTCGACGTTGGAGACCCAGTCGAGGAAGGCGATCAGCGCGCTGATGTCCGCATCCGACAGGTTCTGCTTGGGCATCAGGCGCCGGTGGCGGGTCTCGTCGTAGAACTTGGACGGGTCCTTCATGTACGCGGCCAGGTAGGCTTCACCGCGCAGCTTGGTGATCTTGGTCAGGTCGGGCGCGTAGTACGCCCCTTCGCCGAACAGGGTATGGCAGTTGATGCAGTTGTTGGCGTGCCAGACGTCCTTGCCCCGGGTGACCTGGGCGGTGATCTTGTCGCCGTGGGTGAGCCGGTCGAACTGGCGGTGGCTGTCGAGGGTGAGGCCGAGGAAAACCACGGCAGCGACGGCGGTGGAGCCGATCGCGAACAGGCGGGCTTGGCGTTTGTTCACCGTGGCCTCCTATACCGAGATGGCTGGCCAGTAGCGCAGCGCGATCCAGGCCGCGTATCCCGCCGCGACGGCCATCAATACGATGACTATGTATGCGAACAGCTTCAGTGGCAACGCCCATCGATGCATGACTGTCTCCCGTGCCTTGATGTCTGCACAAGGTTAACACAAGCATATGTGCGCACGATTAAGGTGCGTGTTTTTTGTCACATTCTTTCCGCGTATTTACACAACGCGGCGCGGCCA
>JBKHWY010000491.1:0-3687 GCA_046566285.1 Gammaproteobacteria bacterium
ACGCCCTTGGCCACCACGAACGGCGCTTCGGCGCGCCCGGCGTCGTACTTGAGCGCCACCGCGTAGTGCTCCGGATTGACGATCACCACGTCGGCGCCCGGCACCGTCTTGCGCACGCTGCGGCGGGCCATCTGCTGCTGCAGCTGGCGGATGCGCTGGCGCACCTCGGGCCGGCCTTCGCTGCTCTTGTGCTCTTCCTTGATTTCCTGTTTGCTCATGCGCTGGCCGCGCGCGAACAAAAAAGCCTGCAGCGGCACGTCCACCAGCGCAAACACGATGAAGACCGCGCACAAGGCCATCAAGCCGTCAAACATCAGCGCGCTGCCCTGCACCAGCGCGTCCGGCAGCGCCATGCGCTGCAGGCCCAGGTAGGCCTGGGTGCCGGAGCGGCACACGTGCACCAGCACGCAGCCGAGCACGATGGCCTTGCCCAGCGCGCTGGCAAAACCCAGCGCATGCTTCTGGGTGAACAGCTGGCCCAGGTTCCTGATCGGCGAGAAGCGGTCGAAGCGCGGCTGCCAGTGGCTGGTCGACATCACCCAGCCGCCCGGCACCATGGCGCCGGCGACGATCGCCAGGGGCACGATGGCCAGCGGCAGCACCATTTTCACCAGCAACATGGCGGCCGCCGTGAACACCACCGTCACCGCGTTTTCCAGCGCACCCGCCTCCCCCAGCGGCACGAACACCAGCCGGAACAGCATGCGGAACGATTCCAGGTAGGCCGGCAGCATCAGCGCGAACACCTTCAGGCTGGCCAGGATGCCAATGGCCGTGGCCAGGTCGCGCGAGCGCACCACCTGCCCTTCCTCGCGCGCCTTGCGCAGCTTCTGTTGGGAGGCCTTTTCGGTCTTGTCGCCACCCGACGCGTCAGCCATGGGCCATCCTCATCTGCTGCTGCAGCATCTCCAGCACCTGGTTGGTGAGCGCGATGTAGTGGTCGGGAATGAAGCGCACCAGCTGGGTCAGCATCATCAGCCCGAACACCGTCACCAGCGAAAAGCCCAGCGAAAACAGATTCAGGGACGGCGCGATGCGGTTCAAGAGGCCGAAGCCGACCTGCACCACCATCGTCGAAAACACGATGGGCAGCGCCAGCAGCAAGGCGGCGGCGAAAATCCAGCCGGCGTTCAGGGCCACCGCCTCCAACAGCATGGGCCCAAAGCCGGTGGCCACCGGCCAGGCGCGGAAGCTCTGCCCCAGCACGGTGGCCAGCAGCACATGGCCATCGATCGAGAAGAACACGAAGATGCCGGCCAGCGCCAGCAGGCTGGAAACTACGTCGGACGGCTGACCATTGACCGGGTCGTTCATCTGCGCCATCGAAAAGCCGATCTGGCTGGAGGCCACGAAGCCCAGCATGGAAATGGCCGCATGCGCGAACTGCAGGGCAAAACCCAGCACCGCGCCGACGATGGCCTGCTCGAGCATCACCACCACGCCGTGCAGCGAGAACGGCGCGGGCATGGCGGCATCGTGCGTCAGCGGCAGCATCAGAAAGGCCAGCACCAGCGCCAGCAGCGCGCGCACCGGCAGCGGCACCATGCCCTCGCCGATCACGGGAGCGGTCGCGAACATCGCCATGATGCGGCAGAACGGCCACCACAGCGCCCCGATCAGGGGCAGCAAATAGCTCACCACCTCCATGACATGCCTAGCTGGCCAATTGGGCCGCGCGCTGGAACACCGAAATGCAGTAGTCCATCAGGTAGCCCGTCATCCAGTGCCCGGCCAGCAGCAGCGCCGCCAGCGTGACCAGCAGGCGGGGCAGGAAGCTCAGGGTCTGCTCGTTGATCTGGGTGGCAGCCTGCACCAGCGCCACCAGCAGGCCCACGATCAGGCCGGGCACCACCAGCACCAGCACTAGCAGCATCACCACGCGCAGGGCTTCGGCGATCAGGTCGACTGCGATATCGGGCGTCATGGCTGTCCTCTCCGGTCAGTAACCATGAATGCTGCCGACCAGCGTATTGACCGTCAGCGTCCAGCCATCGACCAGCACGAACAGCAGCAGCTTGAACGGCAGGGAAATCACCAGCGGCGAGAGCATCATCATCCCCATCGCCATCAGCACCGAGGACACCACCAGATCGATGATGAGAAAGGGGATGAACAGCATGGCGCCGATCTGGAACGCGGTCTTCAGTTCCGACAGCGTGAACGCGGCCAGCTTGACGGTAAAGCCGCGCTGCTCGGGTTTCAGGTCGGGCGCCTCGCCGGCCAGGTGGGCCACCTGCGCCAGCGCGCTCTTGCTGGTTTGCGCCAGCATGAAGCGCGACAGCGGCGCTTCGGCCGTGCGCAGGGCCTGCTCCAGGCCGATCTTATCCTTGTCGTACGGGAGGAAGGCCTCGGTCCAGACCTGCTCGCCCACCGGGCGCATGACCAGGAGCGTCAGGATCAGCGCGATGCCGGTGATGATCCGGTTCGGCAGACCCTGCTGCAGCCCGAGCGCCTGGCGCAGCAGCGACAGCACGATCACGAAGCGGGTGAAGCTGGTCATCATCATGACCATCACCGGCAACAGGCCCAGCACCGTCATCAGCACCAGGATCTGCGACTTGACGCTCATGCCCGTGTTCGCGCCCGGCACCACGCCGGCCAGCACGTCTACCGCTAGGGCGGAAGCGCTCATCGACAGCAATGCCACACCGGCGCACAGGGGCGCGGCGCGTCGGATCCAGGCCGTCATTGCGCGATCAGGTCCAGGTTCAGGCCATCGAGGTCGATCACCTTCAGGCCGTACTGCTCGCCCGCCACCACCACTTCGGCGCGGCCGATGGGCGTGCCGTTGACCTTGATGACCAGCGGCTCGCCCGCCAATGAGTCGAGCGGCAGCACGCTGGCGGGGCCGATGTCCATCAGTTCCTGCAGCGAGATGCGGGCGGAGCCCACTTCCAGCGTCAGGGTGACGGGAATGCGGCGCATCATCTGCGGCAGGCGCGTGCCGGCCGGCGCCGGCACGGCAGCGCCCTCCGGCTCGTCGATGAGGATGTCGTTGGCGATCGGATCGTTGTGGTTCATGGGTCTATTCGGCGTCTTCAAAAGCGGTTAAACAGAGTTGGCCCTTGTGCTCGGCCACGGCGGCGGTGAACAGGCGCGCTTCGTCGAGCAGCACGTCGGCACGGCCCACGTTGACGGGGATGACGTCGCCCACCTGCAGGGCAAACAGGGCTTCGAGCGTGATGTCCTTGCTGGCCAGGCGGCCGTCCAGGCGCACCTTGAGCGTGCTGGCCAGCGGCGCCGGCGTGGCGCGCACGGTGGCGCGCTCGCGCTGGGGCGCGAGCATCTTCAGAATGGTGTCCATCATGGCAGGCGCCGGCGCCAGCCAGCAGCGCGCCGCACCGCCGCCCTGCGCCTGGCGCAGCACCACTTCCACCACCCAGCTCGAGCCAGCGGGGCTGGCGGTCGCCTGCGCGTGCGCGGACAGCTTGACGGCGCCCGCGCCCACCCGCGCCGACAGCGTGCGCGCCAGTTGCAGCGTCAGGGTGTGCGCCAGCCGCTCCTCGGTGGCGCTGACGCGTTCCGATCCAGGGTCGCGCAGCGGCTGGCCGCGGCCCTTGCCGCCGTAGCGTGCTTCCAGCAGGCCCACCAGCAGCGTGCGTTCGAACGCCACCGCGACCTCGCCCTGCCCTTCGCGCACCGCCAACCAGCGCAGGTGCGGCGCGGCCGGGGCGCGCGTGAACGGGA
>JBKHWY010000492.1:0-3675 GCA_046566285.1 Gammaproteobacteria bacterium
GTCCGCAAGGTCAATCCGCGCGACGTGCCAGGCTCCAAGGCCGCGCTGATGGCGCGCCGCGGCATCCCCTACGGCCAGCGCGCCGACCATCCGAACGACGACGGCATCGACACCAAGCCGGCCGGGGGCGTGGGCCTGCTGTTCCAGGCCTACCAGGCCGACATCGAAAAGCAGTTCGAAACGGCGCAGGTGTACTGGGCCAATGCGCGCGACTTTCCCCAGCCCGGCACCGGCATCGATCCGGTCATCGGCCAGGGGGCCGAGCCGGTCGGGCAGCGCTATCCGCGGCGGTATGGGGAGTCGTTGTGCGAGCCGTTTAACTTCTCCGGCTTCGTGACGATGAAGGGCGGCGAATACTTCTTCGCACCGTCGATCTCGTTCCTGGTATCGCTGGACTAAGGGCCTGCGCCGGCTTACTGCATCAGCGCCGAGATCACCACCGGCACCCCGGTGGTGAGCACCTGGCCGGTGTCCCCGAAGCGGTAATTGACGACCTTGAACGCCGCGTTGGGGTCGTCGGCAAAGGCGGCGCCGTCGATGGCAGGCAGGGCTGCCGTGGCGCCGTCGGCCTTGCGCAGCCGCACCCCGGGTTCGCCCTGGCGTGCAAACACGAAGCGCACGCCCACGCATGTGCGCGTCCCCGCGCCCGGCTCGACCTGGCGCTCGAATTGCGCTACCTGTTCGCAGGCGGCCTTCAGCTCGGCCGCGTCGTACACGCCGTCCGCGCGCACGGCAATCGACACGCGCCGGCGGAACGCGAACTGCGCGGCCGGCCGGTTCAACACCAGGCTGGCATTGTCGTCGTAGGCCGCCTTGAGCAGCGGGAAGGTGGCCAGTCCGGCCGCATCGAGCGGCAGGTTCAGGCTGGTGGCCTTGCCCTGCAAGCTCAGTTGCACGCCGTCGAGCGAGGCGCCCTTCTCGCGCGGCATGACCTGCAGATGGTGCTGGATCAGGTTTTTCGGCTTGCCGTATTTGTCGAACACCACCATGGCGCGGTAGGCGTCGCGATAGCTCACCCAGGCGGCATCGGCCGCCTGCGCCGCGGAGCACAGCCCCGAGAGCAGCGCGAGCAGCGCCAGCGGCGCCAGTGGCGCCAGCTGTCCGATGGGTGGGCGGGAAGGTGTCATGATCAGAAACGGACCGCCAGGCCGGTTGAAATCGAAAATTGGGTGGGCTGCTCCACCAGCGGACTGCGGCGCGCATCCCCGGTCAGCCGGCTCACGCGTGCGGAGCTGGTCAGCATCAGCGAGGGCGACAGCGCCCAGTTCCAGCGCCCGCCCACGAATACATCCTTGATGCCGCCGTCCGGCGCATACGGAGCATTGCCGGAGCTGAGGTGTTCGGCTTGCGTCACGCCGAAGAAGGTCTCGTTGTACTGGCGGTTGACGACCGTCAGGCCGGCCGACGCCGACAGCCGGTGGTGCTCGCCGAACTGCGCGGCAATGCGCTGCAGGCCCAGCTCCCAGGCCAGGCCCTTGCCGCCGGCGCCATACAGCACGCTGTTGGTCAGGCGCAGTTGCGGCGTCAGGTAATAATTGAGGAACACCCCGCCCTGCGCGTGCGCGCGGACCGTACGCATGCCTTCCAGGCGGTTGGCGCCGGCCGTCTGCACGGCCACGCCCGGGGTCAAGGTCGGGGGACCGTAGGCGAAGCCTTCGCCTTCCGCCGACACCCCACCCGCCCCCGCGCCAAGACCGGCCGGCGTACGGCGCGGCTGGAATGCCAGCAGGGGGCCGTACTCGATGCGCTCGCCCTGCGCCAGGTGCCAGCCGGCGGACAGGCCCGATACGAACAGACCGTTGGAAAACTCAAATTGGAGCAGGGGCAATGCACGGGTGCGCCGGTTATCGGCGCCATCATAGCGTGGCTGCGAACTCGCCCCCAGCCCGACATACATGTCGCGGCTGCCATCCGGCATGGGATTGTTGGCCGGGGTCTGGCCAGCGGCGCTGCCACATGCGCCAGCCAGGGCGAGAACGAAGAAGATTTTCATGGGGTTGGAGGGGATGTGTGCCAGCCTGATATTCTAAAGCTTGCTATTGCTTGCCGCACGACATCCCCAACTCCACCTGCAGATTTACTTAGCGTCCGTGATGACGAACTCCACCGGCAGGTCGGTGCGGTCGACTTCAACCAGGTGGCCGATCGGCACCATCGCGGCGATGCACGCCACCTCGGGGGAGCGCGGGCCGTTGCGGGTGCTGTACGACACCACCAGCTTGCCGGCCTTGCGCACGACGGTGTCGATATGCAGTTCCGAGCAGCCGCTCATGTAGCCCGAGAACACGGCCAGCACCATGCGGCTGTTGAAATCGACTTTCGGCACCGGCACGTCCGCGCCGGCATGGGCACGCCACAGGGCGATCCAGCTGTCGACGTCCTTCACCACCACCTGCTTGCGTTCGGTAATACCGGAGAAGGCGCGGTTGTCGATCTCGACAAAGCCTTCGGCCTGGCCATCGAAGCTGAGCTTCTCGATCTTGTGGCCCTCGCCCAGGCCCAGGCCCGGCGCGTCACGGTTGGCCACCAGCGTCTCGAACAGCTGCCTGGACTTGTCGTCCTTGCACTTGGTCTGCGGACCGATGATGGAATCGGTCTGCGAGCACAGTTCGACTTCCGGGGAGCTGCCGTACAGGCGATAGGCATAGCTGTTGTCGCCGCAATTGCTGGCGCGGTCCCAGAACACATATTGCTGATCGATGACGTACAAGCGGTTATGCCGCTCGGCGCAAACTTCAGCCTGCGCTTGCGTGATGAACTTGGCAGAGGCCACCGGGGCGCTCGGGTTGGGTTCGCCGGGGGCAATCCCCGGGTTCGCCTGCCGATCGTTCGGCGTGGCACCGTCGCCCCCGCCGCACCCTGCCAACAACAAGGCGCTTGCCAGCGCCAAGGCTCCATACCGTCCTGCAGTACCCATCATCAACACCTCTCGAATAAAAAGAGCCCGCGACACAGTCGCATCGGCGGGCAAACGGAAAAGCTGGAAAACCGATGACATGCATAGTACGTAGGCTTGCGAATGTGTTCACCCTGCTTCTGTCCGCCATTTGTCGTGAATTTGTAAAGCCCCGCGGCGGGTGATGGTCTTATACAATCGCGCTTTACGCGGACAGCGCCAGCGCCTATACAACCACACCACATGAGTCGCCTTTTCTTCCGCTTCTTCGTCCTGGTGATGCTGTCGATCACCGTGGCGACCTGCGTCATCTACTTCGCCATCCGCGCCCTGTTCGGCGACCCGCTCGAAGACATCGCCCGGCGCCAGGCCTCGGCCCAGATCTTCCTGCTGGAGCAGTACGTGGACCAGGCGCCGGCGGACGAATGGCTGGCACGCCTGAACAAGGTGCGCGAAGTGTCCAAGGTCAAGCTGGAACTGATTCCCCTCGAAGAGGCGCGCGCGGCCGTGCCACCCGAACGGCGCGCCCTGCTGGACGGCGGTGGCGTGGTCATCGATGCCGCCAACCGGTCGTTCTACCGCCGCGTGGACCTGACCGGCAACAGCTACATCGGCAGCGAGGCGGAAGTGATCCTGGCGCGCGACCTGCCCATCGACGTCGGCCTGGCGGTGCAGATGGAGGGCCTGCGCTTCGTCATCGTGGCGCTGGCGCTCCTGTCCATCCGCTTTCGCCGCGACACTGAACCGGCGATGGGACGTGTCCTGGCGCTGCTGGCGCT
>JBKHWY010000493.1:0-3674 GCA_046566285.1 Gammaproteobacteria bacterium
GCGCACATCCACGCCCGTGCGCGCCGAGCGCTGCATCGGCAGGTCGTGCGGCTGGATCGGCATGCCGTCGCAATAGGACTGGAACGGACGCCCACCCGCGCCGGCCCCGCTGGCCGAGACGTCGTGCCCGGCCGGCACCCCGAGCATTTCGGCCAGGTAGGGCGTGAACATGATGCTGTCGGCGCGCGCATCGTCGCTGATCGCCACCCCGACCGGCAGCACGTCCAGGATGCTGCGCAGGTCTTCCTGCTGGCGCACCAGCGCTTCGCGCGTGGCCACCTCCTCGCTGACGTCGCGTGCGGTGCCGATGACCAGACGGGGGACGCTATCGTCGCCGTCCACCCGCTTGCCGCTGCAGGCGATCCAGCGCGCCGGCGCGGCGCCATGGGTCCTGAACTGGACCGAGAAAGGCCGTCCGTCGGCCAGCGTCGCCTGCCAGGCCGACAGCACGGCCGGGCGGTCGGCCGCGTCGATGTCGCCCAGCCACGCGTCGATGCTGGCATGCGTGTAGTCGCTGGCGCGGCCGTACATCGGTCCCACCTCGGGCGAATACAGCAGTTCGCCGCTGCGCAGATCGACCTGCCAGGTCCCCATGCGGGCCGACTGCAGGGCGACCTCGAGACGGAGTTTACCGAGCGTCTCGCGCTCCAGCGCCAGCCGCAGCTCTTCGCGCTGGCGCGCGCGTTCCACGCAGGCCGTGACGGCGTAGGGAATGCGCGGATAGTGCTTGACGGTCTTGGTGATGTAGTCGTCCAGCCCTTCCTTCATGGCCGCCACGGCCACTTCCTCGTTGCCGCTGCCGGTGAACATGATGACGGGCTTGTGCGGAAAACGGCGCTTCAGTTCGCGCAGCACTTCGGTGCCGGTGCTCCAGCGCAGGCGGTAGTCGGTGATGGCCAGATCAAAACGCGCAGCACTGATGGCAGCCTCCAGCGCGCTGGCCTCGCCCGCGTGCTCCACCTGTATGCCTGCGATGTGCTGCCTGAGTTCCCGCTCGACCAGCGCGCGGTCGTCGGGATTGTCGTCAATGAGCAGGACGGTGAGATGGGTCATCGGGCGGTTCGAGCTGTTCCTGCCATCAGTAGCTCGCCGCTGAACGCGGGTGCGTCAGGTTATGTTCGAACCAGTACAGGCCCAGCGCACCCAGCATCTTGACCAGTTCGCTGAAGGCCACCGGTTTCTGCAGGTAGGAATTGGCGCCGCGCTGGTAAGCCTGGCGGATGTCCTGGTCTTCCGACGATGAGGTCAGCACCACGACGGGGACCGTGACCAGATGGTCCCGGGCGCGCACCCACTGGAGCACGTCCAGGCCCGAACGCTTGGGCAGCTTCAGGTCGAGCAGGATCAGGCGCGGCAGCGGATGGGCGGCGCGGTCCAGGTAGGGCGCCGCGCCGCCGAGGTAGGCCACGGCCTCGTCACCGTCGCCCACCACGACGAGCCGGACTTCGATGCCGGCCTTGCGCACGGCGCGCCGGGTCAGCAGCACATCGTCGGGATTGTCCTCCACCAGCAGGATGACCGGCAGGCCGTCCGATGAGGTGTCGTCGGCATCGGCGCTCATGACGGCCTCGCGGCCGCGCGCAGGTGGACCGTGAAGCGGCTGCCGCCCTGCTCCCTGCCTTCCACTGTGACCGAACCACCCATGCGCTCGACTCCTTTCCTGACAATGGCCAGCCCGATTCCGGTGCCGGGGTACTGTTCCTGTCCGTGCAGGCGCTCGAACACGCCGAACACCTGCTCGCGGTGCGCGGGGTCGATGCCGATGCCGTTGTCTTCCACCGTGATGGTCGCCATGGCGCCACTATACCCTCCGCGCACGCTGACCGCAGGCCTCACGCCGGGCGCAACGAACTTCAGGGCGTTCGACAGCAGGTTGGCCAGGACCTGCGCCAGCACGCCTTCATTGGCCTCGACCGTGGGCAGCGCCTCATCGACGGTAAGCTGGGCGCCGCTCTCGCGCAGCAGCGCTTCCAGGTCGCGCCGCACGCTTTGCATGACCTGGGCCACGGCCACGCTGTGCAGGCGCAGTTCGCTGCGCGACAGGCGGCTGTAGGCCAGCAGGTCGATGATGAGCCGGTCCATGCGCACCACCGCCGCGCAGATCCTTCCCGCGAACTGGCGGCCCTCCTCGCTCATGCGCTCGCCTTCGTCTTCCAGCAGCGCGCTGGCGAAGCCTTCGACATTGCGCAGCGGGGCGCGCAGATCGTGCGCCACGGTATGGGCAAAGGCCTGCAGTTCGGCGTTGGCCTCGGCAATCTGGCGGGTGCGCTCGTCGATGCGCTGCTCCAGCAGGCGGTTGGCGTCGGCCAGCTCGCGCTGCGCCTGTTCCAGCCCCTGCTGCTTGGCGCGCAGCCGGCGCGCGTCCTGTTCGGCCAGCACGCGCAGCACCACCAGGAGGCCGATCGACAGCACGAACATGGCGCCGACGGCCCCGATCAACTGCGCACGGGCGGCGCGCACGCGGCGCTCGCGTTCGGCCAGCAGGCGCTCCTCTTCCGCCCTGATCAGGGCAGCCTGCGCCTGGATGGCCTGTTTTTGCGCCAGCCCGACTTCGAGCATGCCGGGATCGATGACATTGCGCTCCCGCTTGATCGCTGCAACCTTTTGCAACTGGGCGATGCGCTGACTCACCAGCGCGCGCAGCTGGGCGATGGCGCGCTGTTGCACGTGGTTGTCCGCCGTCAGCGTGTCGAGCGCATCGACCGCCGGCGGCACGGCCAGCGCAGCCTGCTGGAACGTGGCCAGATGCGCCGGGGTGTTGGCCACCAGAAAGCCGCGCTGGGCGGCCTCGGCTTCGCCGGCGAGCGCCAGCACGCTCTGCATCGCTTCGAGCACCTCGCGGGTGTGCACCACCCAGCGCCAGGACTCGTCCTGGCGCTGCACGCTGCGGGTCAGCACCAGCAGCGCGACCAGCAACACGACGACGCTGGCAACGGTACCGACGCGCAGCGACAGTGACCATCGCATCAGCATGGTGGGCATGGATGAGTGAGCTCCTGGTTGAGTGACAGTCCTGGCCGGCGGCCCATGAGCACGCCGCATGACACTTTGACTGTCGAACCGCCAGGAAAGTTGGCCCGGCAACTCCAGGCTCATCCATGATGGCGCGACCGGGTTCGCGCCTGTATATCCGTCTAGACGCCGTAGCGGGCGCGGTAGGCCGCCACCGCATCCTTGTGCTGGGCCAGCTCCGGGTTGGCGCTTTCCGCGTTCAGGTAGCTGAACAGGTCGTCCAGGTTACCGATCGAAATCACGGGAATGCCGAATTCGCGCGTGACTTCCTGAACTGCGGAGTTGGCCGACAGCTCGCCTTCCTTCCCCGACTTTTCCATCCGGTCAAGCGCGATCAGCACCGCGCACGGTTCGGCGCCGGCGGCGCGGATCATCTGCACCGACTCGCGCACCGAGGTGCCGGCCGAGATCACGTCGTCGATAATGACGACCTTGCCGCGCAGTTGCGCGCCGACGATGGTGCCGCGTTCGCCGTGGTCCTTGGCTTCCTTGCGGTTGAAGGCGAACGAGGTGTCGCGTCCTTTGGCGGCCAGCGCCACCGCGGTGGCGGATGCCAGGGTGATGCCCTTGTAGGCCGGGCCGAACAGCATGTCGAACTCGACGCCGGAGTCCAGCAGGGTCTGGGCGTAGAAATTGGCCAGCTGGCCCAGCGTGGCGCCGTC
>JBKHWY010000494.1:0-3665 GCA_046566285.1 Gammaproteobacteria bacterium
CGCCTTCGACGCCATCGTCATCTGCGCGGGCACGGGCAGCCGGCGCCTCGCGGCCATGCTGGGCGAGCGTGTCAACGTGTATCCCGTCAAGGGCTATTCGATCACCGTGAATCTGAATGACGCGGCCAGCCGCGCGGCCGCGCCGCACGTCAGCCTGGTGGAGGATGATGCCAAGCTGGTGGCCAGCCGCCTGGGCGAAGATCGCCTGCGCGTAGCCGGCACGGCCGAATTCAACGGCATCGACCACGACATCCGTGCCGACCGCATTCGACCGCTGGTGCGCTGGGTGGAGCGCAGTTTTCCCGCCATCGACACGCGCTCGGTGGTGCCGTGGGCCGGTCTGCGCCCCACCCTGCCGGCCATGCAGCCGAAGGTCGGCCCGGGCCGCGCGCCGGGCGTGTTCTACAACACCGGTCACGGCCACCTGGGCTGGACCCTGTCCGCCGCCACGGCCGACCTGGTCAGCGCGATGGTCGCGCAGGCGCTGCCGGCCTGACGGCCTCTCGGCAACGCCCTACTCGCGCAGGCCCAGGCACTCGCGCACCAGGTCGCCGCTCTTGCAGCGCCCGCGCGTGCCCTTCGCGGCGGTGCGCACCACGGCGTTCTTGCCTTTCCTGGCCAGCACCGGGCTGCTGGCGCCTGGCCGCGCGCGCCGGGCTGCCTTCGCGCCCTTCTCGTTCCGGGCCGCCTTGCGGCCGGCTGTGATGGGCTTGGCGCGCACTTCACTGCGCGCCGGCGGGTGGATGGCCTGCGTGGGCGCGGGCTTGTCGATCGTATTGGTAGTGGGATTGGGATCGGGATTGGCGAGACGGTCGCCCGCTGCGGACGGGTGTGCTGCCGGCGGTGGCGCCGGGGCCGCCGCGTGGTCCTGCGGCAGCAGCACCAGGGCCGGCACGGCCGGGTCGGGCGCGCGCGCGCTGCTGGGCGCTACCGCCGCAGGCGCGGGCGGCGGCGCGGCAGGCGCTTCGGCCCCCACCCGCGAACTCATGGCCAACTGCTCCAGCGAACGGTCAACCTTCAACTGGCGGTTGAACCATGTTCCACCCACGGCCAGCAAGGCCAGGGCCACTACGGCGGCCCCGCCGAACATCAGGCGCGAACGCCAGCGCTCGCGCGCGCCGGGATCGGGATCGGCCGTGAACGGGGGCGGCGGCTCGCCATCCAGTGCGGAAGGATAGGGCGTGAAACCTGGCGCCGCGCCCGGCGGCTCGCCGGATGCGGGCGGGGCCTCGGGCGGCGGAGCCGATTCGGCAAAGCGCGGCACGCCGGGCTGCTGGGCGAAACGGGGAACGTCGGGGCCGGGCGCGAACCGTGGTGTCTCAGGCTGCTGCGGCCACGGCGTCTCGGGACGCGGCGGTTCAGACGCGCTGGCGCGCGCCTGGAACGGCGCTGTGGCCTGAGCGTCGGCCAACCCGGCGCCGGCGCTGGCAGGGGACAGCGCGGGCTCGGCGCGCTCGTTGTAGCCTGTTAGGTTTTCGCTCACGATGTTCTGACTTTCGCTGCAATACGGATCGGGTCGGTCAGAACGATTGTAGACAAAATTTCACTAGACAGTTGCACAACAGGCGTGCCGTGCGCGCCCCTCCTGCATGACGGATTTCAGTCCCCTCCGGGGCCGTCGCCGGGCGTGGTGTCGGCCATCAGGCGCAGCTCTTCCGGCGTCAATTCTTCCGCCGGTTTGTTGCCAAATTCGTCGTTGCCCAATTCGTCGTTGCCCAGTTCGTCGTTGCCCAATTCGTCGTCCGGGTCGTCGTCCGCCTTCAGCAGCGCCGGCAGGTCGTGCGGCGCGGGCGCACGCTTGGCGTCCTCGCCGGCGGGTGCGCGTTCCGGGGTGGGCTTCTGTGCAGTGCTCATGATGCACCTCCAAATCTGCTTAGACAGCGCACGCACGCGCCGGTTGCCGCGCGTGCTCAGCGACGCGGCTTGACCGCGTCCAGGCTTTCACGGGGATCCTTCAGGCGTTCGCCCTCGGCCGGGCTCAGCCCGGAGCGCACTTCACGGTTCAGCGCGCGCTGCTGGCGCTCGCGCTCCAGTTCGCGCTCGAGCCGCCCGGCGACCGGGAGCGTGGGAGTCCGTTCAAACATGGTGTGACCTCGCATTCAACTGTGTTTCTCGACTACTTGTATCCATATGTTACCGCGCGATCCAGCATCGCGCAGGACGGCTGGCTTGTATGTGCCGCGTTTAACATAGGCAGCGCGCGACGTCCTTCCCCACCTCGCAGACGGGTCGGGTAAGATCATGTTCCAACTGATCAATAAGGAAATTTGCGATGGAATACGTGGCGCTCAAGCACATGCACATGGGTTTTGCCGGCCTGTCCGGCCTGCTGTTCCTGGTCCGCGGCGTATGGATGCTGCGCGCCTCGCCCATGCTGCAGCAGCGCTGGGTGCGGATCGCGCCCCACATCATCGACACCCTGCTGCTCACCACAGCGATCGTCCTGGCCGTGTGGAGCAGCCAGTACCCGTTCGTCCAGGCCTGGCTGACCGCCAAGGTGGTGGCCCTGGTGATCTACATCGGCCTGGGCACGGTGGCCTTGAAGCGCGGCCGCAGCCCCGGCGTGCGCGCCGCCGCTTTCGCCGGCGCCCTGCTGACTTTCCTCTACATCGTCAGCGTGGCCGTGAGCAAGCAGCCGGTCCCCTTCGTCTAATGCATGCTCATGCATTTCTTGCAATGTTGACGTATCATGCAGCCCTTGTCCGCCCGTCACGCCTGAAAGGAATGCCAATGAATCGATGCCTGCCCCTTTGTCTGCTCACCGTGCTCGCGCTGGGCTCGCACGCCGCGACGGCGCAGTCCGTCTCGGCTCCGCAGCTTGCCGTGGGCGACAGCTGGACCTACCAGTACACGGGACGTGTGGAAACACCAGCCGGGCAACCTGAATCGCACCGTCATCACGGCCATCGATGACGCCGGAGTGCATACCGAAGTGCGGCGCGCCAGCGGCAATGCCTTGGTCACGCGCCAGTTGCTCACGCATGAGATGAATCCGATCGACCGCGGGCTGATGCACTTCAGCCCCGCCTATACGCGCTACGCTTTCCCCCTCGAGCCCGGGAAAGAGTGGTCCAGCGAGGCCACCGGCGACAACCCGGCCGCCCACAAGCATTGGCACTACCAGATCAAGGGCAAGGCGGTCGGCTGGGAAAAGGTCAGCGTGGCCGGCGGCCAGTTCGACGCGATGAAGATCGAACTGGTGGCCTACTACCAGGGCGAGGAAGTCGGCCAGCGCGGCGGCAGCGGGCGCCTGAAGGAAACGGTATGGTATGCACCCGCCGTCAACAACTTCGTGCGCATGGAGTACGAAGACACCGACTGGCAGGGCCGCATTTTCAACCGCGACCAGTGGGAGCTGGCCGCGTACACGCACCGGTAGCACATACCGCCAACTCATTACAGGAGAATCCATGGTCCGACTGCACTGCTTCGCCCAATCCGGCAATTCGTTCAAGGTCGCCTTCATGCTGCGCGCGCTCGGCGTGCCGTTCGAACCGGTCTTCGTCGACTTCTTCAACGGCGCCACGCGCGGGGACGACTGGCGCGGCGAACACAATGAGATGGGCGAAGCGCCGGTCCTGGAAGACGGCGACAAGCGCCTGACCCAGTCCGGCGCCATCCTCACCTACCTGGCCGACAAGCACGGCCGCTTCGGCGGACGCGAC
>JBKHWY010000495.1:0-3656 GCA_046566285.1 Gammaproteobacteria bacterium
CGACGTACAGCGCCGGCCGCGGCGGCTACGGCCCCGCGGCTCCCGGCAACTTCGCGCTGCCCGTCCCCGACCGGTTCCGGCCCGCCATCCTCGACGCCGAGGGCGACCTGGACTGGCGCCGCCAGCTCGACCTGGGCTTCGACCTGATCGACGCCCACTACTTCTACCCCGACGGGGTGGCGGCCGCCATGCTGGGCAAGTACTTCAACAAGCCGGTGGTGATCACCGCACGCGGCTCGGACATCACGCTGTTCCCGCAGTACGCGCTGCCGCGCCGGATGATCAAGTGGGCCATCGGCCGCGCGGCCGGCATCATCACCGTGTGCGACGCCCTGCGCGAGGAGATCCTGACCCTGGGTGCGGAGCCCGCCAAGGTGGTTTCGCTGCGCAATGGCGTGGACCTGCAGCTGTTCCAGCCGGTGGAGCGCGACAGCGTGCGCGCCCGCCTGGGCATGCAGCGCTTCACCCTGCTCGCGGTCGGCCACCTGGTACCCGTCAAGGCACAGGAACTGATCGTGGCCGCGCTGGCGCAGCTGCCGGACGTGGAGCTTTTCATTGCCGGCAATGGCCC
Source organism: Gammaproteobacteria bacterium (assembly GCA_046566285.1). Classification (GTDB taxonomy): domain Bacteria; phylum Pseudomonadota; class Gammaproteobacteria; order Burkholderiales; family Burkholderiaceae_D; genus Telluria_A. The sequence goes on from JBKHWY010000495.1 coordinate 572, forward strand.
CAACCGCCAGATGCTCGAACAGCTGGCGCACACCACCGGCGTGGCCGAGCGCGTGCGCTTCCTGGGCGCGCTGCCGCAGACCGAACTGCGCCAGTATTACGGCGCCGCCGATGCGCTGGTGCTGCCGTCCGAGCGCGAAGGCTGGGCCAACGTCCTTCTCGAAGCCATGGCATGCGGCACCCCGGTAGTGGCCAGCCGCGTGTGGGGCACGCCAGAGGTGGTGGCCGCGCCGGAAGCGGGCATCCTGATGGCCGAGCGCAGCGCCCAGGGCGTGGCCGACGCGGTGCGCTCGCTGCGCGCCAACTACCCGGACCGTGCCGCCACGCGCCGCTATGCCGAGCGCTTCAGCTGGGACGACACCAGCGCCGGCCAGCTTCGGCTGTTTCGCGCCATCCTCAGTCCCAGCCAGGCGGCCGCGTATGCTTAAGGGATTCCAGGCCGCGCTCATCAAAGGCATCGGCAATGCGCTGGCCGCACGCCGCTTGTGCATCGTGAACTACCACCGCGTCCTGGCGTCGCCCGACCCGCTGCTGGAGAGCGAACCGGATGTGGCCACCTTCCGTTGGCAGATGGCGCTGCTGTCCCAATGCTTCAACGTGCTGGCGCTGCCAGAGGCGCTGGCGCGCCTGGCCGACGGCACCCTGCCGCCGCGCGCGGTCTGCATCACCTTCGATGACGGCTACCGCTCGGTGCACGACCTGGCCCTCCCCATTCTGAAGGAATTCGGCCTGCCCGCCACCGTGTTCGTCACCAGCGGCTACGTGGGCGCCGGCGACATGTGGAACGACCGCATCATCGCCGCCGTGCAGGCCCTGCCCGACGGTGAACTGGACCTGTCGGAACTGGGCCTGGGCGCCTACTCGCTGGCCAGCCTGGGCGACCGCAAGGCCACCGTGGGGCGCCTGACCGAGGCGTCGAAATACCTGCCGCCGGGCGCGCGGGGCGACCTGATCGCGCGGCTCGACCAGCTGATGGGGCAAGCCGACAGCGAAGGCCTGATGCTCACGCCCGAGATGGTGCGCACGCTCGCGCGCGAAGGCATGACCATCGGCGCGCATACCATCTCGCATCCCATCCTCACCAGTCTGGACGACGCCAGCTCGCACCTGGAAATCGCCGGCGGCAAGCGCCAGCTGGAAGACATCGTGGGTCGCCCGGTGACCCTGTTCGCCTACCCGAACGGCAAGGTGGGCAAGGACTTCGACGAGCGCCACGTGCGCATGGCGCGCGAAGCCGGTTTTGAGGCCGCCTTCACCACCGAAGTGGGCGCCATCGGACGCGCGCACGACCGCTACCAGCTGCCTCGCAGCCGGCCGTGGGATGGCACCCCCTTCATGTTCGCCATGCGCCTGTTGCGCTGGCTGGCGCGCGCGTGACCGAGGGTCCCATGCACATCACCCACCCCATTATCACGACCCGGCGCGGCGCCTTCAAGTACGCCGCCCAAGCCGGGCATATCGGGCACACGACCCGCGGAAAACACTTATGACCAAGCGCGTTTTACTGGTGGCGTTTCATTTTCCGCCACAGGCGGCCAGTAGCGGCATCCAGCGCACACTGAGCTTTTCCAAACACCTGGGCAAGAATGGCTGGGAACCGATGGTGCTGTCGGCGCATCCGCGCGCCTACAACGTCAAGAACCCGTCGCAGCTGGCCAGCGTGCCAGCCCACCTGGTGGTCAAGCGCGCGTTCGCGCTCGACTCCAAGGTCCACCTGGGCTGGCGCGGCCGCTATCCCGAACTGGTGGCCCTGCCGGACCGCTGGATCTCGTGGTGGTTCGCCGCCGTCCCGGCCGGCCTGGGCCTGATCCGCAAGTACAAGGCCAGCGTGATCTGGTCCACCTTCCCGATCGCGACCTCGCACCTGATCGGCCTGGCCCTGCACCGCCTGACCGGCCTGCCGTGGGTGGCCGACTTCCGCGATCCCATGCTGCAAAGCTCCTACCCGAACTCCAAGCGCCAGCGCAAGATCTACCAATGGATCGAGTACCAGACCATCACGCGCTGCAGCGCGGCGGTGTTCACCACCCACAGCGCGATGGAATCCTACCGCCAGCGCTTCCCGCAGCTGCCGGCGGCGAAGTTCTCGGTGATCGAGAACGGCTACGATGAAGATGGCTTCGGCGGCGCCGAGCCGGTACCCATGGCCGCGCCCGCAGTGCGCAGCGGTCCCATCACGCTGGTACACAGCGGCGTGCTGTACTCGGGCGGGCGCGACCCGTCGCCCTTCCTGGCCGCGATCGCCGCGCTCAAGGCGGCCGGCACGGTCGATGCGGCGCGCCTGCGCGTGATCCTGCGCGCGCCCGGCGACATGGAGGAGATCAACGGTTTCGTGCAGCGCCACGGCGTGGGCGACATCGTCGCCGTCGAGCCGCCCGTGCCCTACCGCGAGGCGCTGCAGGAAATGCTGGCGGCCGATGGCCTGATCGTGTTCCAGGGCACGCCCTTCAACAACCAGATTCCCGCCAAAATCTACGAATACTTCCGCGCCCGCAAACCGGTGCTGGGCCTGGTGGACCTGCGCGGCGAAACCGCGCGCGTGCTGCGCGATGCCGGCTTCGACGCGCTGGCCGAGATGGGCGAGAGCGCATCGATCGCGCCGGTGCTGGAGCGCTTCGTGGCGCAGGTCGAAGCGGGCCAGGCCTACGTGGCCACCGAGGCGCTGATCGCCTCGAGTTCGCGCGTGCACCGGGCCAGCCAGCTGGCCGCCCTGTTCGACCAGGCGGTGGCGCATGGCTGACAAGGCATCCGTCGTTTCCGGCATCAAGTGGACCAGCATCTCGACCTTCGGGCGGCGCATCCTGGCCCTGCTGGTCAATATCGTGCTGGCGCGCCTGCTGCAGCCGGCCGACTTCGGCCTGGTGGCCATGGCCGCCGTGGTGCTGGGCTTTATCGACATCTTCAAGGATGTCGGCACCGGCGCCGCGCTGATTCAGCGTGCGGAGGTGAGCGACACGCTGCTCTCGAGCGTGTTCTGGTTTAACGTCGGCTTTGGCGTACTGGCCACGGCCGGCGCGATGGCGTGCGCGCCGCTGGTGGCGCTGTTCTACCATGAGCCGCGCGTGACCGCCGTGCTGATGGCGATG
>JBKHWY010000496.1:0-3651 GCA_046566285.1 Gammaproteobacteria bacterium
GCGGGTTGATGCGGGCGATTTCGAAAGGCTTGCGGCGCCCGGGCGGCAGCGATTCCGGCACCGCGAAGTAGCCGTACACGAAGTTCGCGCCGCACAGGCCGGCCGCGACATAAAACGGCAGGTGCAGGTCCACGTTGCCGAGCAGGCCTCCCAGCATTGGGCCGCAGATGAAGCCCAGGCCGAATGCCGCGCCCACCTTGCCGAAGCTCTTGGAACGGTTCTCGTGGGTCGACACGTCGGACGCGTAGGCCGAGGCCACCGACATGCTGGCCGAGGACATGCCGCCCAGGACCCGACCGAGGAGCAGGAAGGCCAGGTTGGGCGCCCAGGCGGTGACGAGGAAGTTCAAGCCCATGCCGGCCATCGAGTACAGCATCACGGGCCGGCGCCCGACCCGGTCGCTGATCGCGCCCAGCATGGGCATGAAGATGAACTGCATCAGGCCGAACACGGTGGTCAGGATGCCGAACCACAGCGCCTGTTCGTCGCGTCCGCGCACGAACTCGCCCACCAGGGGCGCCAGCACCGGCACGATCAGCCCGATGCCGAGCATGTCGATGAAGACGCAGATCAGGATGAAATTGAGGTTGCCTTTTGGTACGTCACGTTCGGTATCGCGCATGGGTCGTCGGCAGGTTGGGGAACAGCGCATTCTAGCGCAGGCCTGTCGAGGCCGGGGAGTGGGCCGCTGGCCTGTTGGGAGAGCAGGTCCGCCTGCTGGTTCTTGTGGCGCGGAACCCAGCGGATCGAAACGTGGCCAAGCCGGGCCAACAGGGTGACGGCTTCGCTGCGCAAGGCCGCCAGCGCGGGCGCGGCCTGCTCGAACGGCCCGTTGATGTCGTCGACGATGACGCGGCTGTCGCCGTACACGGTCAGGTCCGACGCGTTGGCCGCGCATGCCGCCTGCAGCAGGGCGATGAGCGCGCGGTATTCGGCTTCGCTGCTGTTGCCGTAGCCGGCGGCGCGCGAGATTTCAATGCGTTCGTCGCCGGGGCCGCACAGCAGGGCGCCGATGCCGCAGCGGCCAGGGTTCGGCTTGGCCGAGCCGTCGAACCAGCCACGCCAGGCCGTGGGCGGACCGTCGTGGCGGGTCAGGCGCTGGATGCGCTGGGCTTCCTTGCGTTGGATGCGGGTCAGCAGAGGTGGGGGAGACAAGTCCTTCATGGGCGCAGCATACCATTGCAACTTCGCATCGCAGCATGCCGCGCCCGCTGGGCTGGGTCGCGTCAGTCGCGATAGCGGTTGTCCGGACGGCGGTCGTAGCGATTCGGGATGCCGTCGCCATCGCGGTCACGGTCGTAGCGATTCGGCACGCCGTCGTTGTCGCGATCGCGGTCATACGCGTCGGGCACGCCGTCGCGGTCCAGGTCGCGGCGTTCGTAGCGGTCGGGGATGCCGTCGCGGTCACGGTCGCGTCCATGCCAGTAGCCGTGACGCTGCCCGCGGTCGCCGTAGGCATAGTCGCGCCGGTCCCAGCGTTCGGTGTAGACCGGCTGCCAGCCGCCGACCATGCGGTAGCCGTCGCGCTCGCGCATCCATTCGACGCGCCGGTAGGCGTAGCCGTCGCGGGCGCGTTCCCAGTGGCCGTCGCGCCAGACATGGCGGCCGTGTTCCCAGTTCCAGTAACCCGGGGCCCACACATGGCCATGGCGCGGGGGCGGCACGTGTTCGTAGCGCGCGGCAGGCGGCGCCGAATCGATCACGATGCGAAAGTCGGTCTGGGCGTTCGCGGCCAGCGGCAGCAGCGCTGCGGCGCCGAGGGTCAAGACGGCTGCGACGGTGAGGATGCTTGGGGTGCGCTTCATGGTGAGTCTCCTGTTTGAAAAACCTACGCTTCAAAATATACCGGCGCCGGCAGCCGGATAGGAGCACTGATTCACGCGCTTACAAATGAAACAGATTCAGGCGGTTTGGGAAGCAGTCGGTAACAAAGCGCTGCGCCATCAGCCGCGCCGCGCTTCCTGCTCGCGCGCCAGTGCCAGCTGGCGTTCCTCGCGCATCGACTGCAGCTTCTCGTCGGGCGTCATGCGCTTGCCGCTGACCACCACGACAGGCATCGGCGTGCCGGCATCGAGCGTAGGTGCGTCGGTCGAGCGCGCGGCCGGCAGGGTGGTGCCAACGATGGCGGTGGTGCACACGATGGCGGCGACAGCAACGAAAGCGCCTTCGAAGTTTTTCAGCAGTTTCATGATGGTTCCTTTCGGGTTCAATTTGCAAGTTCAAGTGGGGTGTCGATGTGATCACTTTAGTGTTCCGACACGCCACGCTCCACCGGATTGCGACAAGCCGCAGGTTTGGCGGAGCGACCTGCAAAATACGCCGATCAAAGGTGTCAGGGCGGGGTTTTCCGCACCCCTCCGCTAGGCCCGTTTGCTGGCTGACGAGATGGGCGGAACATGGCAATGAAAAGCACGCAAAACAGGATGATGGCGGCCTTGGGCGCGCGCTGGGTGGCGCTGCGCCGCGCGCGCAACCTGCGGCGCAGCGAGACGCGCACGCCGCGCTTGTGGCCCGTGGCGCTGGGCCTGGCGATGGCCGGCGGCGCGGCCGTGATCATTGCCCATGCGCGCCAGATGAATGCGTTGCAGGCGGGCGCGCTGGATGCCGCCGTGTTCCAGCCGCTGCTGCCGGGCGCCGTCATCGAGGTGCCTGAAGGCAGTGGCGCATGGACGCGCGCGCTGGGCGACGCGGCGCTGGTGGTGGTGGGCGGCATGCAAGGACAAACGCCCGTGCGCATTCCGCTGTGCGGCCGCGCGCAAGCGGATGGCCGGCTGGCGCCCCTGCTGATCGGCTATCCCTTCGATGAAGTCGAACGGCTGGCGGGCCGGCACGGCGCTCTGGCGCCGGGCCTGCGAGTCGCACTTGGGCCGGCGGGTGGCATGCCGCGCCTGAAACTGACGGGCAAGGCGGATGGTACGCCTCTGGCCGTGCAGGTCGGCGGCGCCACGGATGCGCACTGGAGCTCCGACGCCGGTCCGGCCGCGTTCGGGCATGATGGCTGGCTCACCTGGCTTGGCGGCGCGCTGCGCATCCAGCGCGTGGCGAGCGCCACTTGCCCAGCCGGCGAAGTCACGGCGCAACTGTTCCAGCCCGGTGGGCCGGCGCGCGCGCTGGTCACGGCCTACGGCGCCAAGGCGACGGCATCGGCCTGGCTGCGGCCGGGCCGCCATCCCGTGCCGGCCGCGCCAACGGCGCGCCTGGAAGACGAGGAACTTTTCGGCGCCCTGCAGCGGCGCGGCTTGATCCGGCTGGGCGCATCGAACCTGATCGAAGTCGCGCCGCGCGACCTGGCCGCCTGGCGCGCCACGCCCACCGGGCAGCGCACTGCCACTCTGGACAGCTGGAATGCCGTGGTGCTGGATGCCCCCGCGCGCAGGCTGATCGAGCGGCTGTACCGCGCGGCGGACGGCGAGTACCTGCGCGCGCAGGTCGCCATCTTCAATACCGAGCGCAAGCTGCTGGCCTGGCGCCTGCGGCCGGGGGCGGGCGGCGTCGCCACCCAGGCGCTGGCTGGCGCAGGGCTGCCCGCATCCGCCGCGCGCCTGTTCGCCGAGGTGCCGCAGGGCTGGGCCGAGTGGTCCCATGTAAGCCGGTGGCAGGGTGCGGACAGCGTCACCTTGACGCTGGCGCCAGCGCCGGGCGCGCGCGAGC
>JBKHWY010000497.1:0-3642 GCA_046566285.1 Gammaproteobacteria bacterium
GGTGGACCTGCGCACCGTGCGCCAGGTGTGCATCAAGTAGTAGCACGCACAAAAAAACGCCGTTCGGCCCACAGGCGGAACGGCGTGTCGGCGCAAGCGCGAACGCTTACATGATCAGGGTGCCGATGTACCAGGCAATCGCGGCCACGAAGGCCGACGCGGGAATGGTCAGGATCCAGGCCCACACGATGTTGCCTGCGACGCCCCAGCGCACGGCCGACATCTTCTGCGCCGCGCCCACGCCCACGATGGCGCCCGTGATGGTGTGGGTGGTCGATACCGGCACACCCCAGAAGCTGGCCATCAGCAGGGTGATCGCCCCGCCCGTCTCGGCGCAGAAGCCGCCCACGGGTTTGAGCTTGGTGATCTTCTGGCCCATGGTCTTGACGATACGCCAGCCGCCGAACAGCGTGCCGAAGCTGATCGCCGCGTAGCAGGAAATGATCACCCAGGTGGGCGGGTACGCGTCCGTCGGGCTGGTGTGGCCGGCGGCGATGAGCAGCATCCAGATGATGCCCATGGTCTTTTGCGCATCATTGCCGCCGTGGCCCAGGCTGTAGCCGGCGGCAGACAGCAGCTGCAGGCGGCGGAACCAGGTATCGACCTTGCGGGGGGTCGAGCGCACGAACAGCCACGAGACGATCAGCATGATCAGGGTGCCCAGCACGAAGCCCATCACGGGCGCGATCACGATGAACATCACGATCTTCCACAGGCCGGCCGCGATCAGCGCGCCGGTGCCTGCCTTGGCCACGGCCGCGCCCACCAGCCCGCCGATCAGCGCGTGCGAGGACGAGGAAGGCAGGCCGTAGTACCAGGTGATGATGTTCCAGAGGATGGCGCCGATCAGCGCCCCGAAGATGACGTAGTGATCGACCACCCCCGGGTCGATGGTGCCCTTGCCGATGGTGGCGGCCACCTTCATGCTGACCACGAAGATGGCTACGAAGTTGAAGAACGCGGCCATGGCCACGGCCGTCTGCGGACGCAGCACGCCGGTGGACACCACGGTGGCGATCGCGTTGGCCGAGTCGTGGAACCCGTTCATGAAGTCGAAGACCAGGGCCAATGCCACCAGCATGCCGAGCACGTAGATGCTGATTTGTAGGGTATGCATGTGTTGTCTTTTTTATTGAAAGGCCAGCCGCTTACGCGTTCTCGACGATGATGCCTTCGATGATGTTGGCCACGTCCTCGCAACGGTCGGTCACGGTCTCGAGGATCTCGTAGATGGCCTTCAGCTTGATCAGGTTGCGCACGTCCGGTTCGTCGCGGAACAGCTTGGACATGGCGGCGCGCATCACGTGGTCGGCGTCCGATTCCAGCCGGTCGATTTCCTCGCACACGGCCAGCATCTTCTGGGAGTTGTCCATGTTGTGCATCAGGCTGACGGCCTGCTGGACCTTCTCGCAGCAGGCCAGGCAGAGCTCGGCCAGGCGCTTGGCTTCCGGAGTCACCGACTTCAGGTCGTACAGCGACACGGTCTGGCCGGCGTCTTCCATCAGGTCCAGGATGTCATCCATCTTGGTGATCAGCTGGTGGATATCGTCGCGGTCGATCGGGGTGATGAAGGTCTTGTGCAGCATGTCGACCGTCTGGTAGGTGATCTTGTCGGCCTGCTTCTCGATCGATTCGATGGCGTGGACGCGGTTTTCGAGATCGTCGAAATTGGTCATCAGTGCAACCATTTCCTGTGCGCCTTTCACGCACAGCGCGGCATGCGCGTTGAAGAGGTCGAAAAACTTGCCCTCCGTGGGCATCAAGCGTCCAAACATGGCTTTCTCCGTTGATAAAGCTATTGCTATTGATACTGCTGAAGTGCCGCCGCGGGCGCGGCGGAAAGGGTGGCCCGCGTAGACTGCAGGGCCGTCATAGGTCGCCTCAGTCGCCCTGGTAGAGAGCAAGGTTACCGCTATAGTTCCCGAACTTGGTGTACTGGCCGATCCAGGTCAGGCGCACCGCGCCGATCGGACCGTTACGCTGCTTGCCGATGATGATTTCGGCGGTCCCCTTGTCCGGCGAGTCGGGGTTGTACACCTCGTCGCGGTACAGGAAGATGATCACGTCGGCATCCTGCTCGATGGCGCCCGATTCGCGCAGGTCGGACATGACCGGGCGCTTGTTGGGACGCTGTTCGAGCGAGCGGTTCAGCTGCGACAGCGCGATCACCGGGCAGTGCAATTCCTTCGCCAGGCCTTTCAGGCTGCGCGAGATTTCCGAAATCTCGGACGCGCGGTTGTCGCCCGGCGTGCTGCCCTGCATCAGCTGCAGGTAGTCGACAATGATCAGGCCAAGCTTGCCACACTGGCGCGACAGGCGGCGCGAGCGTGCACGCAGCTCGATGGGGTTCAGCGCCGGGGTCTCGTCGATGTACAGCTGGGCCTCGTTCATCTTCTGGATGGCGTGCGTCAGGCGCGGCCAGTCCTCGTCGTTCAGGCGGCCGGTCCGCAGGCGGTGCTGGTCGAGCTGGCCCACCGAACCCAGCATACGCATGGCCAGCTGGGCGCCGCCCATCTCCATCGAGAACACGGCCACGGGCAGGCCCGCGTCGATGGCGACGTTTTCGCCGATGTTGACGGAAAACGCGGTCTTGCCCATCGACGGACGGCCGGCCACGATGACCAGGTCGCCCGGCTGCAGGCCGGACGTCATGCGGTCGAGATCGATGAAGCCGGTCGGCACGCCGGTGATTTCGCTCTGGTTGTCACGGCTGTAGAGTTCGTCGATGCGCTCGACCACTTGGGTCAGCAGCGGCTGCACCGCCACCCAGCCTTGGGAGCCGCGCGCACCCTGCTCGGCGATGGCGAAGATCTTGGACTCAGCTTCGTCGAGCATCTGCTTGACTTCCTTGCCCTGCGGGTTGAAGGCATTGCCGGAAATTTCGTCCGCGACGGTGATGAGTTTGCGCAGGATGCCGCGATCGCGCACGATCTCGGCGTAGCGGCGAATGTTGGCCGCCGATGGCGTGTTCTGCGCCATCGCGTTCAGGTACTGCAGCCCGCCCACGTCCTCGGCCTTGCCGATGTTGGTCAGCGCTTCAAACACGGTGATCACGTCGGCCGGCTTGGACGCGTTGATCAGCTTGACCACCTGTTCGAAGATGATGCGGTGGTCGTAGCGATAGAAGTCATCCGGCTGCATCATGTCCGCAATGCGGTCGAACGCAGCGTTATCACGCAGCAAGCCACCGATCACGGATTGCTCGGCTTCGATGGAGTGCGGGGGGATACGGATGGAATCGACTTGTGGATCGGCGGACGCGTTCATGGCGCGAATTATACCTGCTTAACATCAACAGGCTGCAATTATTGGCGAGATTCGGGGGGCTTGGGACGTAAAAAAAGCCGGGCAAACCCGGCTTTTTTATGCTTCGAAACGGACCCTCGCGGGCCGTTTTTGAACGCGCTTGTTTAGGCAGCTTCGCCCACGACGGCGATGGTGATGTCCACCACCACATCGGTGTGCAGGGCCACAGCGACGCTGTGCTCGCCAGTGGTCTTTAGCGGACCGGTTGGCATGCGCACTTGCGCCTTTTCGACAGCGAAACCTTGCTTGGTCAGGGCTTCGGCGACGTCGAAGTTGGTCACGGAACCGAACAGACGGCCATCCACGCCGGCTTTCTGGGCGATGGTGATGGTCATG
>JBKHWY010000498.1:0-3639 GCA_046566285.1 Gammaproteobacteria bacterium
CGTCAGCATGCCAACAGCCCTATTACTTCAGCAGGCCGGCCTGGTGGGCGGCCGCTTCGATGGCGCCATAGTTCTCGGCCTTGGTCGGGATGAAGCGGGTGGCGCGCTGCAGGGCCAGGATCTCCTTGCCTTCGGCAGTAGCCGGGTCCAGCGCCAGGAAGGCGTCGGTGATCTTCTTCTTGAGCGCCGGGTTCATGTCGGCGCGCACGGTCCAGTTGTAGTCGTAGTAGCCGGGCGTGGTGTAGAACACCCGCACCACGTTCGGATCGACCTTCTTCTCGGCCACCAGCTTTTCCCACACCGAGATGTTGAGGGCGCCCGCATCGACCTTGCCGCCCGCGACCGCGGCCACGGTGGCGTCATGCGCGCCCGAGAACGCCACCCGCTTGAGGTCCGCATCCGGATTGATCTTCGCCGCCAGCAGGTAGGAGCGCGGCATCAGGTGGCCCGAGGTGGACGATTCCGAACCGAAGCTCAAGGTCTTGCCGCGCAAGTCTTCCAGGCGGTTGATGTCCTTCGAGGTGGTGATGAACACCGAGCGGAACTTCTCGTCTTCCACGCGCTGCACCAGCGGCACCACCTGGCCTTTGCTGCGTACCTTGGCTTGCACGAAGGTGAAGCCGCCGAACCAGACCATGTCCAGCTTCTTGTTAACCAGGCCTTCCACCGAAGCGGCGTAGTCGGTCACGGGCGTGAATTCGACCTTCAGGCCGGTGGCCTTGGACAGGTATTCGCCCAGCGGCTTGAACTTGCGCTGCAGTTCGGTGGGGGCTTCGTCGGGAATGGCCGAGACCTTCAGCACGCCGGGCGTGACCTGGGCCAGCGACGAGGCGGCGGTGAACATCAGCGCGCAGGCCATCGAGGTGGCCAGCAGGGTTTTCAAGGAACGCAATGGCGAGATCATTTTCATAGGGGAAGGGTGCGCACGTAGGGAGGGATTGATAACGCGTCATACATGGGTAATCCGCTATGATAGCAAAAACGCATACGCAACGAGCCGAGGTCAACAGATGATGCCTGACAGCAGTGTGAGCAGCGCGCAGCCGGATGTCGGGCCTGGCGCCGAACTGGCGGCGGGGCTGGACGCGGCGCAGCCGTTCATTGCGCCGAAATTCCTGTATGACCCGCTCGGCTGCAAGCTGTTCGAGGCCATTTGCGAACTGCCCGAATATTACCCGACCCGTACCGAGGCCGCCATTCTCCAGCAGCACGGCGCCGAGCTGGCGCGGGTGGCGGGCGCGGGCGTCACCCTGATCGACCTGGGCGCGGGCAACTGCGCCAAGGCGGCCAGTCTGTTCGGCCTGCTGCGGCCGGCGCAGTACGTGGCCGTCGATATCTCGGCCGCTTTCGTGCAGGACGCGGTCGAGCGCCTGCGCCAGTGCCACCCGCACATCGACATGCTGGCGCTGGGCCTGGATTTCTCCAGCCGCCTGGACTTGCCCGCGACCGTGCGCAGCGGGCGCCGCCTGTTCTTCTATCCCGGCTCGTCCATCGGGAACTTCGATCCCGACCAGGCGCTGGCCTTCCTGCGCCGCGTCCGCGCCCAGTGCGGCAGCGACGGCGCGCTCCTCATCGGCCTGGACCTGGTCAAGCCGCACGACGTGCTGGAGGCGGCCTACGACGACGCGCTGGGCGTCACGGCCGCCTTCAACCTGAACATCCTGCGCCACGCCAACCGGCTGGTGGGGACGGACTTCGACCTGGCCCAATGGCGCCACCGCGCCTTCTTCAACGCCCAGGCAAGCCGCATCGAAATGCATCTGGTGGCGCGCGAGGACCTGCAGGTGCGCTGGCCGGGCGGGCAGCGCACCTTCCAGCGCGGCGAATCGATCCATACCGAGAACAGCCACAAGTACCGCCAGCGCGCCGCGCTCGCGCTGCTGGCCGAGGCGGGCTTTGGCGCAACGCAGGTGTGGACCGATCCGAACGAATGGTTCGCGCTGGTGTATGCGCGCCCGGGCGGGGCGGCATGACGGCGCTGGCCCAGGCGTACCAGAAGGTGAGGCGGCGCAGCCTGGCGCTGGCCGAGCCGCTCTCGCCCGAGGATTGCTGCGCGCAGTCGATGCTTGACGCCAGCCCCGTCAAGTGGCACCTGGCGCATACCACCTGGTTCTTCGAGACCTTCGTGCTGGAGCGCTTCGATCCGGGCGGCGCACCCTACCATCCCGACTTCCGCTTCCTGTTCAACTCCTATTACAACGGCGTCGGCGCGCGCCACCCGCGCGCGCAGCGGGGACTGCTCACGCGCCCCTCGCTGGACGAGGTGCGCGCCTACCGCGTTCACGTCGATGCGCGCATGGCGCGCCTGCTCGATGGCGGGGTGGACGATGCGCTGGCCCCACTCGTCACGCTCGGCCTGCAGCACGAAGAGCAGCACCAGGAGCTGATCCAGACGGACGTGCTGCACCTGCTGGCGCAGAACCCCATGGCGCCCGCGTACAGTGCGCACGCCGTGCTGGCCGCGCCGGCGCATGCGCCCACCCGCTGGATCGGCTTCGATGGCGGCGTGGCCGACATCGGCTTCAAGGGCGACGACTTCTGCTTCGACAACGAGCTGCCGCGCCACCGCGTGCTGCTGGCGCCATTCGAACTGGCCTCCGCCCTGGTCACCAATGGCGAGTACCTGACCTTTATCGAGGCCGGCGGCTACCGCGATCCGAACCTGTGGCTGTCGGACGGCTGGGATGCCGTGCAGATGGAGCGCTGGCAGCATCCGCTGTACTGGCGCCGGCACGATGGCCACTGGCAGGAGTTCACCCTGCGCGGCGCCGTGCCGCTGGACCGCGCGCGCCCGGTGATGCACCTGTCGCTGTACGAGGCCGACGCCTATGCGCGCTGGGCCGGCGCGCGCCTGCCGCTAGAAGCCGAGTGGGAGCATGCCGCCGGACAGGGCGACGCCGGGCTGGAACAGATGGCCGAGCATGCCTGGCAGTGGACCGGCAGCAGCTATGCGCCGTATCCGGGCTTTGCCCCGGCCGCAGGCGCCCTGGGCGAGTACAACGGCAAGTTCATGGTCAACCAGTACGTGCTGCGCGGCGGGTCGTGCGCGACGCCGCCCGGCCACGCGCGCCCCAGCTACCGCAACTTCTTCCCCGCCAGGGCGCGCTGGCAGTTCAGCGGCATCCGCCTGGCGAGATAACCGAGGAAGGGCCCATGCTGCTCAAGCTCGTCAACCGCCGCGCCAACGCCTACATCGTCAAGCACCCGCTGGCGTTCGCGTGGCAGTGCCTGCGCGGCTTTCGCGCCAACCAGGGCTTGCTGCTGGCCGGCGCCGTGGCCTACTACTCCTTGCTGTCGATCGTGCCCTTCCTGATGCTGGTGGTGGTGGCGCTGTCGCACTTCATCGATGCGAGCGAACTGCTGGCCACGCTGACGCGCTACCTGGGCTGGCTGGTGCCGGGGCAGGCCCGGGCGGTGGTGGCCGAGCTGGCGCACTTCCTGGACGACCGTGCGTCGATCACCGGCGTGCTGGCGGTGAGCATGCTGTTTTTCAGTTCGCTCGCGTTCACGGCGCTGGAAAACGCCATGAGCGTGATCTTCGTGCACCGGGTGGCGATCCGGCGCCGCCACTTCATGATTTCCGCCGTCCTGCCGTACTGCTACATCGTGGCGCTGGGCGCGGGCATCATGCTCGTCACC
>JBKHWY010000499.1:0-3624 GCA_046566285.1 Gammaproteobacteria bacterium
TCAGCCAGCCAGCGCCGGCCATTAGCGAGCCGCTCAAGCCGCCGGCACCGAAATAGCTGCCGAGGGAACCGGTGACGATCGAGCCAACACCACCTTTGCCACCGCCTGGCGAGCCTGCAGCCTGCGCGCCGCTGGCGGTGCCGCCGGTCACGGCCGCGCCACTGCCGCCCGCCGCCCCGCCACCATTGCTGGTGCCGTTATAGGTGGCGATGTTGCCGATGTGGCTGATGGTGTTGCCGCTGACCGCGCCGTTCAGGGTGCTGGTGGCGGTGGCAGTGGAGGTGTTGAAGGCGTTCGAGACGGTCGAGGTGGCGGTGGCGGCATTGTTGGCGGCCGCGGTGCCCGTGCCGGAGGCCAGCGCGTCGCCCACGCTGTTGTTCTGGCCGGTGCTCTTGTCGTTGTCGCTGTCGGTATTTTCCAGGGCCACTGAGGCTTCGTTGGCGTGTGCGCCCGCGCCGTTCTGGCTGGTGGAGGTCGACGCGGTCTGGGTCAGCGCACCGCCGCTGCTGCCCGATGGATTGGTGGCGGTATTGGTCGGGTTGGCGTAGGTGCTTGCGCTGAACGCGAGCGTGATCGCTGCCGCCAGGATGGTACGTTTCATGGATGCCCCTTTATGTAGATGTTCGATTGAATGACGCCCGGCGCTTGATCGCCAGGTGAACTCTGTAGTGCAAAGGCGGTGCCAGCGCGTGGCCGCGCTGTCCAAGTGATTGATAAGTCGGGTGATTTGCACGGAATTTCGGCCAGCGGCTTGCGCAGGGTTATGTTTGGCGCGGCGTTTGGTCGCGACCTGCCACACCGCCGAGACAGCTCGTCCCGGTGGGACGGCGGCGGCTGGCGGGTGGCGCGCCCAAGCTTCCCCTGCGTGTCCATGTGTGTCTCCGGTGTGACAGCGCGGCCTGGATCAGGCCACGATGCCGTGCTTGGCCATCTGGCGGTACAAGGTCATGCGCGAGACCGCCAGCTCGCGTGCCGCGCGTGTGACATTGCCGCCGCTCCGGGCCAGGCTGGCCAGGATGGCTTCGCGTTCGGCCCGGTGGCGCGACTCGTCCAGGCCCACGGCAATGCTGGCGCCGGCGTCCTGCAGGCCCAGGTCGGCCGGCGTGACCAGGCGGCCTTCGGCCAGCACCAGGGCGCGGCGAACGCGGTTGAGCAGCTCGCGCACGTTGCCCGGCCAGTCGTGCGCGTGCAGCGCGCGCAGGGCGGCGGAAGAAAACCCCTTTAATCGCCCTGGCTTGTCGAGCGCATAGGCATGGAAGAAGTGCTGGGCGAGCGCGTCGAGGTCGTGCTTGCGCTCGCGCAGCGCCGGCACGTCGAGCGGCAGCACGTTGAGGCGGTAGTACAGGTCCTCCCGGAATTTTCCGTGCGCGACCGCTTGCTGCAGGCTGACGTGGGAAGCGGCAATCACGCGCACGTCTACGCTGATGCTGCGGGTGGCGCCCACGCGGTGGATGGTTTTTTCCTGCAAAAAGCGCAGCAGGTTCGATTGCAGGTCGAGCGGCAGGTCGCCGATCTCGTCCAGGAATACCGTGCCGCCGGCCGCCGATTCGATCAGCCCGACCTTGTCGCGCGCCGCGCCGGTGAAGGCGCCGCGCGCATGGCCGAACAGTTCGGACTGGATCAGGGTAGCGGGGATGGCCCCGCAGTTGATCGGCACGAACGGGCAGCGCGCCCGCGCCGACTGGGCGTGGATGGCCTGGGCCGTCAATTCCTTGCCGCTGCCGCTTTCGCCCCAGATCAGGACGGGCGCGTCCGCATGGGCCACCTTGGCGATCTGGCTGCGCAGGCGCACCATGGCGGCGCTGGCGCCGATCAGGGCACCGGCGCTGCGCTCCTGCATCGCCTGGGCCGGACGGCGCAGCACGGCGCAACCGTGGGCATGGCCGAGCGTGTGGCGCAGCAGGGCCATGTCGATGGGACGGGTGTGGTAATCGTGCAGGTGCTCGGCCGCCAGTTCGCGCCAGGCCGGCTGGGCCAGCGCGCCGGCGTCGAGGATCGCCACCCAGTGCAGGGCGCTGTGCTGGCGCAGGAAGCGTTGCAGCGTGGATGGATCGTCGGTGCGGTGCAGCAGGCCGACGGTGAAGGCACCCGCGCGCAGGACGCGGCTGGCTTCGGCAAGGCTGTCGACCGTGACGACTTCCCAGTCGGGCAACAGGGCAGCGACGGCGAATTCCGGCCCGACGCTCAAAAGTTTTTTTGCTGACATTCGTAATCCCCCGGGTACGGCCAATGGCCAGTACGGATGGGATCGCGAATGGGCGCCGGGGTTCCACGCCCCGGCTTGATGCTGATCGGTTCGTCGGGGCGGCGTTTCGACTAGTCCGCGTTCTGCCGCGTCAAGGCTAGCGCTGCATCGGCGCGCCGAAGCGGCCGGCCTGGTAGTCGAGAATCGCCTGGGTGATTTCCGCGCGCGTGTTCATGACGAAGGGACCGTGGGCGACCACGGGCTCGCCGAGGGGCCGCGCGTGGCCGAACAGGACCACGCTGTCGGCGCTGGCTCGCATGTCGAGCGCGTCGCCGTCGTCGTTCAGTTCGCACAGCTGCAGGGCGGGAACGGTCGCGCCGGCCACCCGCAGCTCACCCTTGACCACGTACAGCAATACATTGCGTCCCGCCAGGCCATCGACATGCAGGCGGCCGCCGGCCCGCATGTCGAGCGTGCTCATGAAAATATCCAGCAGCGTCTCGACCGGGCCGCGCTGCGTGCCGAACTGGCCGGCCACCAGATTGAGCGTGACCTTGCCGTCGTCCAGGCTGAGGGCGGGAATGGCATCGCGTTGCAGCCCGGTGTAGGCCGGCGGGCTCATCTTGAGGTGCGAAGGCAGGTTAACCCACAACTGCAATATTTCAAGCGGACCGCCGTGCTCGAGGAACGCGCGCGGCGACACCTCGGCATGCACGATGCCGCTGCCGGCCGTCATCCACTGGATGCCGCCGGCCCGAATGATGCTCTCATGTCCGGCGCTGTCCTGGTGCGCCAGTTCGCCCTCGAGAATGAAGGTCACGGTCTCGAAACCCCGGTGCGGATGGGGGCCGAAGGGCAGGCCGTGGTTGCCGGGACCGTAGCGCTGCGGGCCGTGGTGATTCAGGAACAGGAATGGGTCGATCTGGCTGATGCGCGCATTGGGCACGGGCCGCTGGGTGCGCAGGTCGCCGATATCGTCGCGGGTGGCCGGGTGAAGGGCGCGCAAAGTGCGTTCCGCCATGAAGTGCTCCTCAAGTTTGCTGGGTTTCGACACGATACCTGATTGAGTGCGCGCTCGCGCGATGCCGGGCCGACATGAAGGAGGGGCTGAACTTGAAGTGTTTGAACTTGAATCGCTTGATCTTGAATCGTTTGAATCTGAATCGTTTGAACTGGTATCTGAACATGGGTCGGTTGAAGATGGCTGTGCTGACCGTCTGGCTGGCGGGTTGGGCCACGTGGGCGCCGGCGGTTGAGGTGGCACCCGAGCTCATTGCCGCCTTGCCGGTTGAACAAGGCGCGCAGGCTGGCCCCACGCTGAAACGGCAGGGCCGGCTGTATCGCTTGCGGCAGGGCACGCGCAGCGCCTACCTGTTCGGCACGGTGCACGTGGGCGCCGGATCGTTTTATCCGCTGGCTCCCGAGATCCGCGCCGCGCT
>JBKHWY010000500.1:0-3612 GCA_046566285.1 Gammaproteobacteria bacterium
CCGATCAGGTCATTGAAGCCACGGATCAGCGGGATGGTCGCTTCTCCCACGCCGATGGTGGAAATCTCATCGGATTCGATCAGGCGGATGCGGTGGCCGTGCGGCATCAGGTGCGAGAGTGCGGCCGCAGTCATCCAGCCGGCCGTACCGCCGCCGACGATGACGATGTCCTTGATGAGATTCATTGGGTGCTGTCGTGTGAGGAGGAGGGCGCGTCCGCCAGGGCGAATGGCAGCGAAAAAGTGCTTTCTGACTATAGCATTCGAGGTTTTTTAGTGTCAACGAAGGCCGCTGTTGGCACATCGAAATGTGGCGCTTCGACAGGCCGGCGACAACAGAGTAAACTGCCGCTTTGGCACCACTTTCTTGCGAGTCTCCTCATGTCTGACAATCCCCTCCCGCTGTTCTCCGAATTGAACCTGTCGCCTGCAGTCCTGAAGGTGATGAAGGAGGTCGGCTACGAGACTCCATCGCCGATCCAGGCGGCCACCATTCCGCTGCTGCTGTCGAACCGCGACGTGCTGGGGCAGGCCCAGACCGGCACCGGCAAAACCGCCGCGTTCGCGCTGCCGGTGCTGTCGCGCATCGACATCAAACAGCATGCGCCGCAGGCGCTGGTGCTGGCGCCCACGCGCGAGCTGGCCATCCAGGTGGCCGAAGCGTTCCAGAAGTACGCCACCCACATCCGCGACTTCCACGTGCTGCCGATCTACGGCGGCCAGAGCTACGGCCCGCAACTGTCCGCCCTGCGGCGCGGCGTGCACGTCGTGGTGGGCACGCCGGGTCGCGTGATCGACCATATCGAGAAGGGCTCGCTCGACCTGTCGCAGTTGAAGACCCTGGTGCTGGACGAAGCCGACGAAATGCTGCGCATGGGCTTTATCGACGACGTCGAACAGATCCTGCAAAAGACCCCGGAAGGGCGCCAGACCGCGCTGTTCTCGGCCACCATGCCGCCGGCCATCAAGCGCATCGCCAAGACCTACCTGCGCGAGCCGGCCGAAGTGACGGTGGCCGCCAAGACCGGCACGGCCGAGAATATCCGCCAGCGCTTCTGGATGGTCTCCGGCATGCAGAAGCTCGACGCGCTCACCCGCATCCTGGAAGCCGAGCCGTTCGACGGCATGATCATTTTCGCGCGCACCAAGCTTGGTACCGAAGAACTGGCCGGCAAGCTGCAGGCGCGCGGCTTTGCCGCCACCGCGATCAACGGCGACATGCAGCAGGTGCAGCGCGAGCGCACCATCGAGCAGCTCAAGAACGGCAAGATCGACATCCTGGTGGCGACCGACGTGGCCGCGCGCGGGCTGGACGTGGACCGCATCAGCCATGTGGTGAACTACGACGTGCCATCCGATCCCGAGAGCTACACCCACCGCATCGGGCGCACCGGGCGGGCGGGGCGCAGCGGCGAAGCGATCTTGTTCATCACCCCGCGCGAGCAAGGCCTCCTGCGCGCCATCGAGCGGGCCACGCGCCAGCCGGTCGCGCCGCTGACGCTGCCGACGGTGAAAGCCGTAAACGAAGTGCGCATTGCCCGCTTCAAAGATCAGATTGCCGACGCGCTGGCTGGCGGCGGGCTGGACCAGTTCCGCGCCATGATCGAAGACTTCGAGCGTGAGCGCAATATTCCCGCCATCGAGATCGCCGCCGCGCTGGCGCGCATGGCCCATGGCGACGAACCGTTCCTGCTGGAGAAGCCGGATCGCAGCGCCAAGCCGGCGCCGGCCTACCGTGACGAGCGGCCCGTGCGCGAGGAGCGCCCGGTGCGTGAAGAGCGTCCGCCGCGCGTGGAGCGCAACGAAGCGGGCAAGCGCGAACGCGTCAGCCGCCCGCAGGAAGACGGCATGGCGACCTTCCGCATCGAGGTCGGCCACGCGCATGGCGTCAAGCCTGGCAACATCGTCGGCGCGATCGCCAACGAGGCCAACATGGATGCCAAGTACATCGGCCGCATCGAGATCTATGACGACTACACCATGCTCGACCTGCCCGCCGACCTGCCGCCGGATCTGATCGACCACTTGAAGAGCGTGTGGGTGGCGGGGCAGCAGTTGTCGATCACCCGCGATGGCGAACCGCCGGCGCCCAAGAAGGCAGCCTACGGCAAGAAGGGCGGGGCGGAGCGCCGCGTGGCGGAGAAGGCCAAGAAGCCGCACCGCAAGGGATAGCCGTGCCGGGTGCGTGCCTGCGGCGTTGACCGAGCCACGTCATCCGATGAAGAGTGCCTTCAGCGTATAGAGCAGATAGAGCAGCGGGGCGCCACCCAGCAGCACACCACCCGGCATGGCGTACGCCTCCGTGGCGGTGTGGCGCGCCAAGGTGCGCCTGAGATGCCAGCCGATGAAAGCGGCGATAAAGGCCGGGATAAGACTGGCAAGCGCCAGCAATCCCCGACCCATGCTGCACCCGCCCTCGAAATTCCTCGTACAGGGTTCATACGCATGGATCCCGAGCCAAAGCGTGGGCACGGCGAACACCAGGTAGACCGCGATGGCAAGACACAGGCCGAGCAGGGTGACCGTCCCCTCGTCCGTGGCCGGCGGCATGGCAAGCGTCCTTGGCGTACCGGAGAGCGCAGGCGCCACGATGGCCGTCACCGTTAGTTTGCCGATCAGCTGGCGGTCGCGGTAGACATCGATTTCCCTGCCTACCCAGAACGACTGCCGGACCATGTCGGGACGCTCGAAGGTGAGCTGGGCTTCGGCTGTTTTGCCTGGCGAGAGCTGCTCCACGTGTGGATAGTCGTGCCGGGCGACACGCGCCCGGTCCGCGCGGACTTGATGCAACAGGTCAGTGCCTGATTCGATGGGTTCATCCGTTCCCCCATGCGCTGCGTCGTACAGATGGAAGGTCCCGTCGATATGGTGCATTCGGTTTTCTGTCATGGTGACCGCAGCTTACACCAGCTGGTGTCGTCGGCCGCCTTGAAGCCGTCGCTCTGGCGAAGGCCGCGGCCCATGGCGCGGCTGCACAGAGGCGCTATGGATGCTGGCCTGCGCCAGCATGACGTGTTGGGGCGAGCGTGAAAAGGAAGCGGAAATGGCCCGCGAACTCAAAACCGTCGCCCTGGCGAAGGCCAGGGCCCATGATGCGCCTGCGCAGAAGCACCATGGTTCCTGGCCAAGAATCCAGCCCTAGCGCTCGAACATCCAGAGCAGCACCTCGCGCAACTGCCCGCGCCACAGCGCTTCGTTGTGGTTCCCGCCCGGGACGATCTTCAATGTGACATTCGCCGCCGGGTGACCGGACTTGAGCAGGTGCGCGTACATGCGCTGCACGTCGGGCACCATGCTGTCACCTTCGTTCGCGCCCATGAGCAGATAGATACGCGCATCCTTCGCCGCCGGTTTCTCGGTCACATAGCTGAACATCTTCGCGTCGTTGACCCAGTACGACGGCGACAGCACGCCGGCCTTGCCGAACACCTCCGGATACCGGTCGATGGCGTAATGGCTGATGAACCCGCCCATCGACGAGCCGATGATGGCGGTGTTCGCGCGGTCGGGCAGGGTGCGGTAGCGCTGGTCGATCATCGGCTTGACGACCTTGACGATGAAGTCGACGTAGGCCTCACCTTCGCCTTTCCCAAACTGCGGGTTGTCCCAGGGG
>JBKHWY010000501.1:0-3612 GCA_046566285.1 Gammaproteobacteria bacterium
AATCGCGCGTGGTCCGGTCAGCGCTGCCGCGCCCACGCGCTGCCGGAGTTTTATGGCGCGACGCACGATGCCTACGTGGCCGCGCTGAAGTCGCGTGGCTTGACGCCCGCCGAGATCGGCCAGCATGCCGGCGTGGCCGACACCTCGCTGACCCTGGCCATCGATGCGTCGCTGGTGCGCGGAGACGCACTGGCCAAAGCCGGCAAGCCGGTGGCCGGCGACGGCATCGATGGCGATCCGCGCAAGTCCACGCGGGCGCTGGGCGAGATCGGCGTGGCCCGCATCGTCGATGCCTCGGTGGCGGCCTTGCAGCGCGCGCTCGGCCAACACTGAACGCTGTACTGATCCTCCTTCACACCTGGATACGATTTCCCACATTTTCCAAATTTTCCACCCATGCGATTCAATAAAAGCCTGATTGCCCCGCTCCTGATCGTGGCCGTGGCCGCCGGTGCGGGCGTGCTGTACTACGAATACCGGGGCGTGACCGCCGCGCCGCCCAAGACCGTCACCGCGCGCGTGCCCGATGTGGCAGGCATGCCGCCCGTGATCGATCCGCACAATGTGTACAGCGAGATCGGCCCGGCCCACATGAGCGCCGCCGTGAAAGGCCATCTCGAACGCGTGTATGTGCCCAACCTGCGCAGCAACGACGTGTACGTGATCGACCCGGGCACGCTGAAGGTGGTCGACAAGTTCAAGGTCGGCATCGCGCCGCAGCACGTGATTCCCGCGTACGACATGCAAACCCTGTGGGTGGCGAATAATTCCGAACGCACCGACAACGGCAGCCTGACGCCCATCGATCCGCGCACCGGCAAACCCGGCGCCGCCGTCGAGGTGGACGATCCCTACAACATGTACTACACCCCGGATGGCAAGTCGGCCATCGTGGTGGCCGAGGCCAGGAAGCGCCTGGACTTCCGCGATCCCAAGACCATGAAGGTGCAGTATTCGATCGACACGCCCAAGTGCCGTGGCATCAACCACGCCGACTTCACCATCGATGGCCGCTTCGTGCTGTTCACCTGCGAATTCGAAGGCAGCCTGGTGAAGATCGACCTGGCCAAGCGCCAGGTGCTGGGCTACCTGAAGCTGACGATGCCGCCGACCCGCTTCAAGGAAGGCCGCATCGCCTACGATCCGAAAGCCATCGAAGTGTGCACCTCGAAGAAGGGCATGCCGCAGGATATCCGCATCTCCCCGGACGGCAAGCACTTCTACGTGGCCGACATGGACGCCGACGGCATCCACGTGGTCGATGGCGACAGCTTCCGCCAGGTCGGCTTCATTCCGGTCGGCCCCGGCACGCACGGCCTGTACCCCAGCCGCGACGGCAAGAAGCTGTACATCGCCTTCCGTGGCACCCACAAGATCCACGGCAAACCCAAGGGCCCGGGCGGCGTGGGCGTGATGGATTTCGCCTCCGAGCAGATCGTCGCGCACTGGTCGGTTCCCGGTGGCGGCAGCCCGGACATGGGCAATGTCAGCGTGGACGGCAAGTGGCTGTGGCTGTCCGGCCGCTACGACGACACCGTCTACCGCTTCGATACCGGCAGCGGCGCGGTCGACAAGATCAAGGTGGGCGGCGAGCCGCACGGCCTGACGGTATGGCCGCAGCCGGGCCGCTATTCGCTTGGCCACACCGGCAATTTCCGCTGAACTTCCGCTTGGCCAGGCGGGACGAGGACGACGCCACGCTATAATGTCGTCCTTCTTTTTCAGCCGGCCCGTCCCATGACCCACGATTCCTCTTCACGCCCGATGCTGTACGACCCGACTGAGCACCGGATCCGCAGCTTCGTCACCCGCGCCGGCCGGCTCTCGACCGCGCAGGCGCGCGCGCTGGAGGAACTCGGCCCCAAGTTCATGATCGACTATGCCAAGGCGCCGCTCGACTTCGCGCAAGCCTTCGGCCGCACGGCGCCGGTGATCCTCGAGATCGGCTTCGGCATGGGCGACACCACCGCCCACATCGCGCGCGCCATGCCCGAGAAGGACTTCATCGGCGTGGAAGTGCACACCCCCGGCGTGGGCAGCCTGCTCAAGCAGATTGGCGAGCAGGGCATCGGTAACCTGCGCCTGATCCAGCACGACGCCGTCGAGGTCCTGAACAACATGATCACGCCCGGCTCGCTGGCGGGCGTGCACGTGTTCTTCCCCGACCCGTGGCACAAGGCGCGCCACAACAAGCGCCGCCTGATCCAGCCGCCCTTCGTCAAGCTGCTGGCCGACCGCCTCGCCCCCGGCGGTTACCTGCACTGCGCCACCGACTGGGAAGACTACGCGGTGCAGATGCTCGAGGTGCTGGGCGCCGAGCCCCTCTTGTCCAACAGCGCCGACGGCTACGCGCCGCAGCCGGCCTACCGCCCGCTGACCAAGTTCGAAAACCGCGGCCTGAAGCTCGGGCACGGCGTGTGGGACCTGGTGTTCCTCAAGAAGTAGGCGGGTGATGAAGTAGGCGAGTGACATTTCGATAGCTTGCCGCGCGCAGCCCGACGATAGAATAGCCTTTGTGCCGGCCCGATGCCGGCCTGATGCTGACCTGTCGATGAAGGTGCCGCGTGATCGAATTCCAACAACTGTCCAAGACCTACGGCGCCTTCGACGCCGTCAAGCCCTTGAGCCTCACCGTGCAGCGCGGCGAAGTGTTCGGCTTCCTCGGCCCGAACGGCGCCGGCAAGACCACCACCATCCGCATGATGATGGGCATCCTGGTGCCCAGCGGCGGGCGCGTGCTGATCGACGGGCACGACTGCCATGCCGACGCGCTCGAGGTCAAGCGGCGGGTCGGCTACCTGCCCGACAACCCCATCTTCTACGATTTCCTGCGTGGACGCGAGATCCTGCGTTTCGTCGCCGAGATGCACGGCTATGCACGCGCCGACGCGGCCGCGCGCAGCGCCGCCATGCTGGCCGAATTCGGCTTGGCCGAGGTGGCCGAGGAATTCGCCGTCAATTACTCGATGGGCATGAAGAAGAAGCTCGGGCTGGCCTGCGCGCTGATCCACCAGCCCTCCGTGCTGATCCTCGATGAACCCATCAACGGGCTCGATCCGCGCGCCGCGCGCGACGTGCAGGAGCGCCTGCTGGCCGAAGCGGCGCGCGGCACCACCATCTTTGTGTCCACCCACCTGCTCGACATGGCCGAGAAGATGTGCAGCCGGGTCGGCATCATCCAGCGCGGCGCGCTGGTGGCCACCGGCAGCACCGACGAGGTGCGCGCCGCCGCCGCGACCACCGGCTCGCTCGAAGAAGTCTTCCTCAAGCTGACCGAGGAAGCGCACGAACCGTCGGGCGCCCTGTCATGATGGAGGTCAGTCCGATGCGCGCCATGTGGCTGCTGGCGGGCTTGCGCCTGCGCCGCCTCGCCAATATGCTGGTCAGCGCGCGCATGCGCCCCAAGGCAGGCGCCGCCCAGGCCGGGCGCACCGCCACGCCGGGAAAGCGCGGACGGGGCGTCCTGCTCGGCATCCTGGTGGTCTCGGCCATGCTGTTCTCGTTCGGGAACATGGCGCGCCAGTCGGTCATCAACATGCAGTGCGAGGTGGGCCAGTACAGCGACTGCTATGTGGAAGACGGTGACGGCGGGCGCACCCAGGATGTCCGGAT
>JBKHWY010000502.1:0-3610 GCA_046566285.1 Gammaproteobacteria bacterium
CCAGGTTGCTCACCAGCCGGGCCTGGCCCTGCTCGATGGTCTGGGCCAGCTGGTGGATCAGGCGCGGGAACAGGTCTTCGGTACAGGTGTCGGGCGTGCTGTAGATCGCCGCCCAGCCATTGCGCCCGGAGCGCTTGACCAGGTACAGGGCCTGGTCGGCCAGCTCCACCACTTCCGACCATGACAACAGGCGCGGCTGGCAGGGCAGGAAGGGGAAGCAGGCAAAGCCGATCGAGCAGGTCTTGTGCAGCACCGTCCCGTCGGGCAGCACGAAGCCGCGGTTGGCCACGGCGGCGCGGATGCGCTCGGCCATCACGCGCGCGTCGTCGCGGTCGGTGGCGCGGCCCAGCACCAGGAATTCCTCGCCGCCCCAGCGGATCAGGTGGTCGGATTCGCGGAACACTTCGCGCAGGCGCTCCTGCATCTGTACCAGCACCGCGTCGCCAGCGGCGTGACCGTGCTGGTCGTTGACTTCCTTGAAGTGGTCGATGTCGACCATGTAGAACACCAGGTCGCGCCCATGTTCGTGTTCCAGCTCGCGTCCGCGCACCGGGCTCTCGTAGCTGCGCAGCGACAGGCTGACGTCGGCCTCCACGTGCTGCAGGAAGTAGCGGCGGTTGCGCAGGCCGGTCAGCTGGTCGGTCAGGCTCAGGTCTTCCAGCGCGCGGTAGGCGCGCTCGAGCTCCAGGTTCTTTTCCAGCAGTTCGGCCTTGGTCTGGCTGAGCGTGCGCAGGGTGGCGGCCACCTGGCGGTAGGCGCTGGCATTGTCCAGCGCGATGGCGCCGTACGCGCACAGGGTGCGGAAGATCAGCCGTTCGCGCTCGCCATAGGCCTGGGCCGAGAGCGACTGCACCGTCATCACGCCCAGCACGCGGTCGCCGATGAGGAGCGGCGCGAACAGCAGCGACAGCGTGCGCAGGGTGCCGGGGATCAGGCTCGGGGTGTCGGCGTTCTTGTCGACGTCGATGAAGATCTCGCGCCGCTCGCGCACACAGCGCGCCGACGTGGCATTCGGGTCGGTCAGCGAGAAGCGCAGCGGCGGCAGCATGCG
Source organism: Gammaproteobacteria bacterium (assembly GCA_046566285.1). Classification (GTDB taxonomy): domain Bacteria; phylum Pseudomonadota; class Gammaproteobacteria; order Burkholderiales; family Burkholderiaceae_D; genus Telluria_A. Next base: position 1,052 of record JBKHWY010000502.1, read on the forward strand.
CCCCGCTTCGCGTCCGAAGGCGCAGCGCAGGGTGCTGCCATCGGGCTCGATCAGGAAGATCGAGAAATGGGTGGCGTCGAGCAGGCCGTGCACATGGCGGTCGAGCGCATGGAACACCGCCGCCGCGTCCAGGTGGGTGGTGATCTCCTGGCCGATGGCCGACAGGTGCTCCAGCGTGGCGCTGTTCTGCTGCAGCACTTCGGCGCGCCGTGCCTCGGCTTCGGCCAGCTGGCGGTGGTGCTCGCCCTCGGTGCGGGCGCGCTCGGTCTGGTACTGCACCTGCATGGCCACCGCGCGGTTGGTGGCTTCCTGGCTGTGGATCTTGTCGCGCGCGGCGCCGGCGCGCAGGGCCGCTTCGTAGGCGTTGCGGTAGTCGCCGATGCTGGCGTACTCGCGCGCCACCGCGTCGAGCAGCTCGCCCGGCACCGTGTAGCCGTGGATGGTGGCGGCCACCGCCATGACTTCCTGCAGGTAGTGCAGCGCCGGGCCGGCCGCGCTGGTCGGCTGCTGCATCGGCAGGCGATGGCGCGCGTGGATCTCGGCCAGCACGCGCAGCGCGGCCATCTGGCCATAGCCGTCGCACTGCTCGCGCGCCAGCGCCAGCGCGGCATCGGCCTTCTCCAGCGCTTCGCGCGGACGGTCCAGGTGCGACAGCGCGTGGGCCTGGCCGCGCCGGGCGCCCGACAGGAAGTCGGCCTGGCCGAGCGCTTCGCCGCGTTCTTCCAGCAGCGCGAAGCTGCGCAGGGCGCCTTCGTAGTCGCCGCTGTCGAGCGACAGATCGCCGCGGTATTCCAGGCCGATGGCGTAGGCGCGCGAACCGGACAGCGCCCCCAGCGTGGCCAGCGCTTCGTGCAGCAACTGCTCGGCCGCTTCGCGCTGGCCGAGGCGGCGCAGGGTTTCGGCCGACTGCATCAGGCACAGGCCAATGCTCATCGGCCAGCCGGTCGGGCGTGCCAGGTCCAGCCCGCGCTGCATCCATTCCAGCGCGGCGTGGTGGGCGTTCATGCTGGTAAAGCCGTTGCCGATGTTGGTGGCGATATTGATCGCGCGGCGGGTCTGGCCCGAGGCCAGCGCCGCTTCGTAGGCGCGCATCAGGAGGCTCACGGCGCGCCCGAAATCGCTGGCCTGGAAGGCGCTGGTGCCGAGGAAGTCCAGCACCCAGCCCTGCGCCACCGGGTGCAGGGTGTCGTCGTCCGGATCGAAGCGCCCGCCCCAGCGCATTTCGGTGGTGTGCAGGTCGCGGAACACCGCGAACAGCGCGGCCACGGCATCGAACACTTCGATGCGCACGGGGTCGCCCACGCGGCGCGCATCGATGGCGGCGGCGGCCAGTTCGCGCTCGCCCAGGTCGGCATTGCCGCAATCGAGTTCGATCCAGGCGCGCAGCCAGCGCGCATCGGCCAGGCCCAGGGCATCGTCGTGCAGCTTGTATTCGGCGATGGCTTGCATGACCAGGTCGAGCGCGTCGTCCAGTTCGCCGTGCAGCCACTTGGCTTCGCTTTCGATCAGCTGGCAGCGCGCGTGCAGCAGGTTACGCTCGGGCAGCGGCATGCGGTCAAGCAGGATGGCGCTGTGGTAGATCAGCTGGCTGGCGCGCACCACGTCGCGCTGGCGCAGGTGCCAGGCCAGCTCGACGTTGGCGCGTGCGCGCTCCTGGCCCGACAGGGTCCACAGCCGCGCTTCCAGGGCCGGCAATTCGTCATTCAGGATGAACAGGGAGATCACGGCCGGCTCGGGCAAGGAAGGCTGTATTGATAGAGCTCTATTATTCCATAAAAATTACGCCGTGCGGCAATAATCATTTCATCCAAGTAAAGTTACCGCAGCGGAAAATGTAACAAAGGATAACGCAGTAGAGACCAGGATGATGCGGGCGATCCGCCCCGTGTTGGCGCCGAAGCGCTCGGACAGCATGGCGACATTGCTGGCGCTAGGCAGGCAGGCCACCAGCACCAGCACCCCCAGTGCCTGAGGCGAAATTGCCACACCGGCGGCGATGGCGGCCCGGCCCAGGCCCAGCATCAGCAATGGATGCAGCAGCAACTTGATGAGCGCAACGGGGACCACCTGGCGCGCCGGCGTGCGCTCGGTGGCATTCATCTGCGAGCGCGCCAGCACGGCGCCGATGGTAAACAGCGCCACCGGCGAAGCGGCCTGGGCCAGCAGGCCCACGGTGCGGTCGAGCGGTTCCGGCAGCGCGATGCGTGCGCCCGAGGCCAGCGCGCCCAGCGCGATCGACCAGGGCATGGGGTTGCGCAGCATGCCGACGAGCGCATTGCGCAGCGCCGTCAGGCTGGTCTGGCCACTGCCGCCCAGGCGCGACAGGGCGATGCACAGCGAACTGGTGATGATGAGGTCCACCACCATGGTGACAATCACCGGAGCCGAGGAGCGCGGGCCCAGCAGGGCCAGCAGCAGCGGCACGCCCATGAAGCCGGTGTTGGGGAATGCCGCCACCAGGGCGCCGAAGGCGGCGTCGTTCCAGCCGACGTCGCGGCGGCTCAGCGCCACCGTGAGGCCGACCACGACCAGCGCGCACAGCAGGTAGAGGCCGAACAC
>JBKHWY010000503.1:0-3601 GCA_046566285.1 Gammaproteobacteria bacterium
GCCGCTCGAATACGCGCCCATCCTGTCCAGGCGCATCGACAACACGATCTACTTCAAGCGCGAGGACATGCAGAGCGTCTTCAGCTTCAAGCTGCGCGGGGCCTACAACAAGATGGCCAACCTGCCGGAATCGCAATTGAAGCGCGGCGTCATCTGCGCCTCGGCCGGCAACCATGCCCAGGGCGTGGCGATGTCGGCGGCGCGCCTGAATTGCCGCGCCGTCATCGTGATGCCGACCACCACGCCCAGCGTGAAGGTCGATGCGGTCAAGGCCTTCGGCGGCAGCAATGTGGAAGTGATCCTGGCGGGCGAATCCTATACCGATGCCTACAACCACGCGCACAAGCTGGAGCTGGAACAGAAGCTGGCCTTCGTGCACCCCTTCGACGATCCGGACGTGATCGCCGGCCAGGGCACCATCGGGGTGGAGATCCTGCGCCAGCATTCCGGCCCCATCCATGCGATCTTCCTGGCCATCGGCGGCGGCGGCTTGATTTCGGGCGTGGCGGCCTACGTCAAGCAGATCCGCCCCGACATCAAGATCATCGGCGTGCAATCGACCGATTCGGATGCGATGGCGCGCAGCCTGAAGGCGGGCCGGCGCGTCACCCTGCCCGACGTCGGCCTGTTTGCCGACGGTACCGCCGTCCGCCTGGTGGGCGAAGAAACCTTCCGCCTGTGCAAAGAGCTGGTCGATGAAATCCTGGTGGTCGATACCGATGCCATCTGCGCCGCCATCAAGGACATCTACCAGGACACCCGCAGCATCGTCGAGCCGTCCGGCGCGCTGGCCGTGGCCGGCGCCAAGGCCTATGTCGAGCGCGCTGCCCTGTCGAAGCAGCCGGTCAAGGGCGAGACCCTGATTGCGATCGCCTGCGGCGCCAACATGAATTTCGACCGCCTGCGCTTCGTGGCCGACCGCGCCGAGCTGGGCGAGCAGCGCGAAGCCGTGTTTGCGGTAACGATGGCGGAGCAGCGCGGCAGCTTCAAGCGCTTCTGCGAACTGATCGGCCCGCGTAACGTCACCGAATTTAACTACCGCATCAGCGACGCCAACCAGGCGCATGTGTTCGTGGGCCTGCAGACCAGCAACCGCGACGAGCCCAGCGCCATCCGCCGCACCTTCGAGCAGCACGACTTCAGGACGCTCGACCTGACCCACGATGAACTGGCCAAGGGCCACGTGCGCTACATGGTGGGCGGCAAGAGCGCGCTCTCGCATGACGAGCTGCTGTACCGTTTCGAGTTTCCGGAGCGTCCGGGGGCCCTGATGCGCTTTTTGGCCAGCATGGCGCCGAACTGGAATATCTCGCTGTTCCACTACCGCAACCAGGGCGGCGACGTGGGCCGCATCCTGGTGGGCCTGCAGGTGCCGGCCAGCGAAATGGAGGAATTCCGCCAGTTCCTCACGACGCTGGGCTACCGTCATTGGGACGAGAGCGCCAATCCGGTGTACAAGCTGTTCCTGGGCTAAGCATTTTCGTGACGGATTCCGTGAGCAATACTGCAGACCAATCACCGCTGGGCAAGACCTCGGCCTACCAGACGCAATACGCGCCCGAGCTGCTGTTTCCGATTCCGCGCCAGCAAAAGCGCGACGAGCTGGGGCTGTCGGGCACGCTGCCCTTCTTCGGCGTGGACATCTGGAATGCCTACGAAATCTCGTGGCTGAACCTGCGCGGCAAACCCCAGGTGGCCATTGCCACCTTCACGGTGCCGGCCGATTCCCCCAACATCATCGAATCGAAGTCGTTCAAGCTGTACCTCAATTCCTTCAACCAGACCCGCCTGGCCAACAGCGATGCGCTGGTGGCCCTGCTGCGCGACGACCTGGCCAACGGTTTTGGGGCGCCGGTGCACATCCAGCTGGTGCAGCAGGAGAATTTCGGCCATGTGAAGATGGGCGAACTGGAGGGCACGCTGCTGGACCGGCTCGACATCGAGGTCGACAGCTACACCCCCACCCCGACCCTCCTGTCCGCCAACCACGACGAAGCGCCGGTGGAGGAAACGCTGGTGTCGCACCTGCTCAAGTCGAACTGCCTGGTGACGGGCCAGCCGGACTGGGCCAGCGTGCAGATCCGCTATGTCGGCCCGCAGATCGAACAGGAAGGCTTGCTGAGGTATCTGATCGGTTTCCGCGAACACAACGAGTTTCATGAACAATGTGTGGAACGTATCTTCATGGACATTTATCGTCAGTGTGCACCGCAAAAATTAGCGGTGTATGCGCGCTATACGCGGCGCGGTGGACTGGACATTAACCCATGGCGCAGCAACTTTACCAGCGCCCCGCCGCGCAACCTGCGCACGGCCCGCCAGTAACTGTTTGCGCCAAGTCGTTTTTCTCTTAAACATTGTCCAGGTGACTTGTGGCGTATTTCCGACAAACAACTCCGCGGCGGGCCCTATGCGGGCCGCATTGCGTGACGGGCGACAGGCGGACGGGAGGATGGCTAGAATGGCATGTGCCGCTCCCTCTGGCCGCGCCTGAAAATTGAGCAGAGAACAGACAAAAATCGGCGAAACGGGATGCGCGCGTGGAAAACCGCCGTGCACGCTTTAATTTCAGAGCGGAAATTCAATACGGCGTGTGGTAGCCTGTTCCCAGTGACTTGCCGTTTTTCACTTTTCGCATTCTGTTTGCGGATGATCAACACGGAGGCGGCCCCGAGCGCGTACGAATTCCGATTACACGGCCGTTAAACAGGCCTATAATTCTGGCTCGCAAGCACCTTTGTGCGTCGCACCATACCATTGCGTGTTATGACCAACCTTAGCAAAATCCTTTCGCTCGAGAATGTGCTGCTTGATCTCGAAGTGTCCAGCAAGAAGCGGGCATTCGAGCAGGCGGGACTGATTTTCGAGAACAATTGCGGCATTGCCCGGTCGACCGTGTCGGACAACCTGTTCGCGCGCGAGCGCCTGGGTTCCACCGGGCTGGGCCACGGCGTGGCCGTCCCCCACGGCCGCATCAAGGGCAGCAAGAGCCTGAAGTCGCCCCTGGCCGCCTTCGTGCGCCTGCTGGAGCCCATTCCGTTCGAGTCGCCGGACGGCCAGCCGGTGAACCTGCTGTTCTTCCTGCTCATTCCCGACCACGTGACCCAGCAGCACCTGGAAATCCTGTCGGAAATCGCCGAGATGTTCTCCGAAGAGAATTTCCGCAATGCCCTGTTGACCGATACGGACCCGAAATCGGTGCACGCCCGCATCACCAACTGGCAACCCAGCCTGCAAGCCCTGGGTTGAAAGCCAACCATGCTGCAAACCCCGCTGACCATCCAACGCCTGTACGACGACAACCGTGAAAGTCTGGAGCTTGGCTGGTTTGCCGGCTTTCCCGGCGGCGAGCGCCTGATTTCCGGCGACGTCGCTTCCGCCGCCGACCAGGTCGGCCACCTGAATCTGATCCACCCCGGCCGCATCCAGGTGTTCGGTCACCAGGAACTGGCCTATTACCACCGCTTGAAGTCCGGCTCGCGCAGCCATGTGATCAGCGAACTGATCGCCGGCGGCCCGCCCGCCCTGATCATCGCCCAGGGCCTGGAAACCCCGCCGGACATCCTCGCCATCTGCGACGAGCAGAACATCCCGCTGTTTT
>JBKHWY010000504.1:0-3601 GCA_046566285.1 Gammaproteobacteria bacterium
CGCATGACGTGGAACTGATCAACCCGGATCACGTGATCGCTCACCTGACCGCCGGTGGCAAGCTGGACATGCAGATCAAGGTCGAAAAAGGCCGCGGCTATGTGCCGGGCAACGTGCGCCGCCTGTCGGAAGACACCAACAAGACCATCGGCCGCATCATCCTGGACGCTTCGTTCTCGCCCGTGCGCCGCGTGTCCTACGCTGTGGAATCGGCCCGTGTGGAACAGCGTACCGACCTGGACAAGCTGATCATCAACATCGAAACCAATGGCGTGATCACCCCGGAAGAAGCGATCCGTCAATCGGCCCGCGTGCTGGTGGACCAGCTGAACGTGTTCGCTGCCCTGGAAGGCACGGAAGCCGCCGCCGAAGCGCCATCGCGCGCACCGCTGGTCGATCCGATTCTGCTGCGTCCGGTGGACGACCTGGAACTGACCGTCCGTTCGGCCAACTGCCTGAAAGCGGAAAACATCTACTACATCGGCGACCTGATCCAGCGTTCGGAAAACGAACTGCTCAAGACGCCAAACCTGGGCCGCAAGTCGCTCAACGAAATCAAGGAGGTCCTTGCTTCGCGCGGCTTGACCCTGGGCATGAAGCTGGAAAACTGGCCGCCTGCTGGCCTGGAAAAATAAGCACTCGAAAGTACACCCCTACTTTCGAGTGGTGTTAGCCAAAAAGGACTGGCAGAGCCAGATCCTTTTTGGATAGCAAAACCGTAGTACTAAACCCTAACTCAACCGGCCCGCGCCACCGGCGATCGAAGAGCTGGATTTTAAACACTAGAAAGGATTTACCATGCGTCACCGTCACGGCCTTCGCAAGCTGAACCGTACTTCGTCCCACCGTCTGGCCATGCTGCGCAACATGACTGTTTCCCTGCTGCGTCATGAAGCCATCAAGACCACCCTGCCAAAAGCCAAGGAACTGCGCAAAGTTGTCGAGCCGATCCTGACCCTGGGCAAGACCGACACCCTGGCCAACAAGCGCCTGGCTTTCTCGCGTCTGCGTGACCGCGAAATCGTCGGCAAGCTGTTCTCGGAACTGGGCCCGCGCTTTGCCAACCGCAACGGCGGCTACATCCGTATCCTGAAGATGGGCTTCCGCGTGGGCGACAACGCACCGATGGCTTACGTCGAACTGCTGGACCGTCCGGAAGTGTCGGACGTGGAAGCCGCACCGACCGCCGAGTAATCGACGGTTGTAGAAAAAGATGCCAGGCTTAGCCTAGGCAACGACGGCCCGGTCGAGTTTTCGACCGGGCCGTTTTCATTTTGACGCAGACTACTTGCTGGCCGGCGCTTTCGCCTTGCTCTTCTGCTTCTTTGCAGCATCGACCGGCTGGCCCATCACGGCCGCTTTTTGCTCGGGCGTCAGTGCCGCGAATTTTTCGGCGTCCGTCTGGGGCTTGCTCGCAGCTGCTGGCGCCGCGGGCGCGCGTACGGCGGCCACCTGAGGCAAGCACTGGAAATCCTTCACGCGCAGCTTCACAACCTGCGAAGAGGCCTGCTTGTTGGGATCGGTCATCACATCCTTGTTGATGAGCGCCTTGATGCCGCCATCATAGGACGGGATGAATACCGACTCCGTTTGCACGAGGGCATTGTCCTTGTTGATGAGCGCGACCTTGAACGACAGCGCCGTCTTGCACGAATTCGGATAGACGACGTCCCCGGCCAGCTTGTTGTAGAAGGCCGACGAGGCGCGGCCGGGCAAGCCGGATCCTTCGCCGAGGCGATAGGCCAGGTTGATGACCGCATCTTTGGGAACGTCGCTGTCCATTTCGACGGACTGCTTGCCCAGGACCAGCTCGGTGTACCCGGTGGAGATCTTCTTGTTGGTCTCCTCCGCCCACTTGTCATAGCCTCCACCGCCGGCACAGGCACTCAGTCCAGCCGCGGCAACGATGACAGCGGTAATGCTTTTCAGTTCGGATCGCATATTCCTGATAACGTTGTTATAAACTCACCAAGGATAGCAGCGAAGGGCGGCGCAAGGCAAACGATTGCGGCCCGAAACAGCTTGCCTGGATGGAAAGCCCGACTACCATGGCGCACTTCTTCGCCAACCCACTCATAGAAAGGAATCGATCATGACGTACCGCGACCTGCCATCGACATTCCTGGGTCTGGCTTCTTCCCTCCGGCGTTGACATTCCGCGGCGAGCACGCCGCTTCCCAAACTCCCGTCACGCCGGCTGCGCCAGCACCCAATCCCTTACTCCATCTTGGATTGGTATCGCATGGGCATTTTTGTTCAACATATTTCTGATCGAGTCTCGATCATCGCGTCCCCACGCTTGTGGCTGGAAGACGCAGCAGTACAACAACTGGCCACGACCGCGTAACTGGCCGGCATGCACAAGGTAGTCGGCCTGCCGGACCTGCACCCTGGGCGAGGCTATCCGGTTGGCGCCGCTTTCTTTTCCCTTGGCCGCCTGTATCCGGCGCTGGTTGGCAACGCCATCGGCTGCGGCATGGCCTTATGGCAGACCGATATTTCCGTCGCCAAGGCCAAACTCGGCAAGTTGGACCGCCAGCTTGGCAACCTCGACGCGCGCATCGATGACGAGGAGTGGGCACTGCTGCAGCGTCACGACGCTGCCTTGGCGGGGCAACGCGAGCAGGTCGGCGCGCTGATGCGCGCGGCCGGGCTGGATGAGGCGCACCTGCAGTCGCTCGGCACCATCGGGCGCGCCAACCACTTCGCCGAGCTGCAAGCCATCGACAGCGTGCCGGACGACGCCGCCTGCGGCCAGCGTGGCCCTCATCTACGAAGAAGCGCCGCAGGCCTACAAGAAGGTCGACAGCGTGCTCGATTGCCTGGTGGGCGCGGGCCTCGTCACAGTCGTGGCGCGCAGCCGTCCCGTGCTGACCTACAAGACCCGTGGGGAGTGTTGCTGATGATCTGGCTACAACTCTCCGCCAATATCGGTCCGGCCGAGTGCTGCGTGGCCGTCACCCTGGCGCTGGCGCGCCTGCACGAGGAGGCCGAGGCCAGCGGGATCTCGGTGCGCGTGGTGGAACTGCAGGACGGCCCGCTCAAGGGCACATACGCTTCGGCGTTGCTCGAGCTCGACGACGAACGCGCGGGCACCCTGGCCGCGTTCACGCGCCGCTGGACCGGCTCGCTGCTGTGGGTATGCCCGAGCCCCTACCGCAAGCAGCACAAGCGCAAGAACTGGTTCATCAGCGCGACGGCCTTCGACCCGCCGCGCGTGCCGGACGGCGCCGGCGAGATCCGCTACGAAGCCATGCGCGCCTCCGGACCCGGTGGACAGATGCTGGCCGCCAAACTCCAGGCGCAGGGCGAGGCCCAGGCCGGCCAGGCCAAGTCGGCGCGCCACCTGCTGCATCGGCAGGCGGAGCGCGGCAATGCCGCGCGGGTGTTCAGCGGCCTGGCCTTCGTGGAAGGCTGATCAGGCCAGGTCGGCAAAGAAGCGCGCCACCTCAGCCCAGGTGCGCACGCGCGGGTAGCGGGTTTCGGCCTCGTTGTGCGGGGCCGCGAACAGCACGCCCTGGCCGGCAAAACGCTCGAAGTGATGCGGGCTGTCGTCCACCAGGTAATCCGCGTGGATGATGCTCTTGTCGCCGCAAAAGAC
>JBKHWY010000505.1:0-3599 GCA_046566285.1 Gammaproteobacteria bacterium
GTGGAAGGCTTCTTTCTTCAGCGCGTGGTACAGCGCGTTGCCGTCCAGGGCGATCAGTTGCGGGGCTTCCGTGCCGCCGTAGATGATGCCTGGCGTCTGGCCCGAATTGCGCAGGCGGCGGCTCGCTCCGGACCCCTGCAGCGTACGGTTAAATGCGATAACTTTCATGTGAAACTCCAAAAAATGCGGGACTTGACTGTCCTGCGTGGTGAAGACCCCGCGACCAGGGCCTTCAGGAAGTGGGCGTAGATTCACGCCCGAGATTTTGTAACAAGTCCGTACTGGATAACGGCATGCTGGCTTTTCAACCAGCACGCCGCGTGCAATCTTGAATCTTTTCTACCCGACCGATGCTTAGTCGATGAACAGCGACATCACCGAATCGCCCTTGACGATCCGCTTGAAGGTCTCGGCCAGCAGCGGGGCCGAGGTCAGCTGGCGGATCTTGCTGCAGGCGGCGCCGGCGGGCGACAGCGGAATGGTGTCGGTGACGACCAGTTCGTCCAGGGGGGAGGCGTTGATGCGGTCGATCGCCGGGCCCGACAGCACGGGGTGCGTGCAGTACGCCACGACTTTCTTGGCGCCGCGCTCTTTCAGCACTTCGGCGGCCTTGGTCAGCGTGCCGGCGGTGTCGACCATGTCGTCCATGATGACGCAGTTACGGCCTTCGACTTCGCCGATGATGTTCATCACTTCCGACACGTTCGCCTTCGGACGGCGCTTGTCGATAATGGCCAGGTCGCAACCCAGGCGCTTGGCCAGGGCACGTGCGCGCACCACGCCGCCGACGTCCGGCGACACGACCAGCAGGTCGTCGTAGTTGCGCTTTTGCAGGTCGCCCAGCAGCAGCGGCGAGGCGTAGATGTTATCGACGGGAATATCGAAGAAGCCCTGGATCTGGTCGGCGTGCAGGTCCATGATCAGGACGCGCTCGACGCCGGCTTTTTCCAGCATGTTGGCCACGACCTTGGCCGAGATGGCCACGCGCGCCGAACGCGGACGGCGGTCCTGGCGGGCGTAACCGAAATAGGGAATGGCAGCGGTGATGCGGCCTGCGGAAGCGCGCTTGAGCGCGTCGACCATCAGGATGATTTCCATCAGGCTGTCGTTGGTGGGTGCACAGGTCGATTGCAGAACGAACACGTCCTTGCCGCGCACGTTCTCGTTGATCTCGACCATGACTTCGCCGTCCGAGAACTTCGAGACCACAGCTTTACCGAGAGGAATGCCGAGGTTTTTGGCGACTCCTTCTGCCAACGCAGGGTTAGCGTTGCCGGTAAAAACCATCAGGTTTTCGTAAGCCATGGGAGTCCTAGAGAGTAGCGTTGATTTACCTGGAAGACATCAGCCAGACGGCCGACTGACGCTTTATACATGGATGACCCGCCGGAGACGGGACCACCGCGCTTGCCTGCTGGACGCATGTCGCATCGACAGACCAGGCTAAACGGATGGCAGGGGAACAAGGATTCGAACCTTGGTATGCTGGAATCAAAATCCAGTGCCTTAACCAGCTTGGCGATTCCCCTACGCAACTTACAGCTTGCCGTCGCATTTGACATTGTAGCGTCAAACCCAACGACAGGCGACATTCTATTCTATTCCACCGTCGATCTGCAACACCGCTTCAAACGGGTGACAGTTCAGCGATTTCGCTTTCCAGGCGCGCCACTTGGCAGGCACGTCAGCCAGCGCCGCATCGGCGTCAGCTTCGCTGGAAAACGCGCAGAACACGCACGCTCCGGAGCCAGTCATCCTGGCATCCCCGTATCGACCCAGCCATTCGACCGCCTCGGCTACCGGCGGGAACAAGCGCGTCGCTACAGCTTGCAAATCGTTCTTTCCGAAGCACCGCAAGGGATATTCACCGGCGGTGTGTCTGGAAAAGTCCGCTATTCTGACCGGTTCAGTGTTCCTTGTCAAATAGCTGGACGAAAAAATCGCCGGCGTGGGCACCGCCACGCCCGGTTCCACCACCACGTACCAGCAGTCCGGAGTCTCGACCGCCGTCAGCTGTTCGCCCACGCCCTCGGCAAACGCGTTGCGGCCAAAAATGAAAAACGGGATGTCGGCGCCCAGCGGCAAGCCCAAGGCCATCAGCTCGGGCCGGGTGAGGCCGGCGTGCCACAGGTGGTTGGCCGCCAGCAGCGCGGTGGCCGCATCGGACGAGCCGCCACCCAGCCCGCCTCCCATCGGCAGGCGCTTGTCGATGGCCACGTCAATGCCGGGCGCGGCGCGCCCGTGACGGCGCTGGTACTCGGCCGCCAGCAAATGCAGGGCGCGCACGATCAAATCCTGCTGCTCGGGCACGCCGGGCACCTCGGTCACGCGCCGGATCTGGCCATCGCTGCGCAGGTCGAAGTCGAGCACGTCGCCGTGGTCGATCAGCTGGAACACGCTTTGCAGCAGGTGGTAGCCGTCGGCACGGCGGCCGGTCACGTGCAGGAACAGATTGAGTTTGGCGGGCGCGGCGCAGCCGTGCAGGCGATCGGGCGTGGACGGCATGTCAGCTGCGGCTGTCGATGACGATGCGGATCGCCAGGTCGCTGGTGGTGAGCGTGGCCTTGCGGTGCGCGTCGATGCGCTTGGGCTGGGGCTTGGCGCCCGACTCGACCCAGTTCACGTAGCTGATCTCCCAGCCGTCGGCCGTGGTCACCCGGTTGTTGGCCGGGGACGCGACGAAACGCTGACCGCCGGCCGCCGTGGCGTAGCCCTGCAGCCAGTCGCGCAGGCCGGACACCGGCAGCTGCCAGCCCAGCGTTTGCGCCGTCAGGGTGTCGATGTCGGCGGCGCTGCGCGGGGCCTTGTCGGTTTGCGTCAGGGTGGCCGACGTTGGGGTGACGGCGATTTTCGCCATGGTCTGGCCCAGCGGGGAGGCGAGTTCGACGTTCACCGCGCCAGGCGTTTGCGCCCAGGTGAATTTGCCCGACAGCGAGGCCGGCTCGCCGTTCTTTTCGTAGTTGACGCTGATCCGCCCGGCCATCTCGATGCTGTCGCGGTAGTCAGCCACGCCGGTGGTGGACCGCGGGCCGGTGGTGGCGCAACCACCCATCAGCATGGCCAGCGTGGCGGCGCCCGTCAGGCGCAGGGTGGATCGTCTCAGCATCGTGGGCAACTCCTGTGGTCCGACATCGGACCCGAAGTATAAACAAACCCGGTCACAGCTTGAGATTCAGGCGCGTCAGCGTGCTTTTCAGCGCGCCATTCTGTGGGTCCTTGGCGCGCGCCTGGCGCCATACTTTCTGGGCGTCGGCCTTCAAACCCTTCTTCCACAGCACTTCGCCCAGGTGCACGCCGATCTCGGCGTCGCTGCGCAGCGCGTAGGCGCGGCGCAGCTGCTTTTCCGCTTCGTCCAGGTTGCCCAGCCGGTACTGCACCCAGCCCATGCTGTCCATGATGAAGGGGTCGTCCGGCGCCATCTGCAGCGCGCGCGAGATCAAGGCCAGCGCTTCGTCGAGCCGCTCGTTGCGCTCGGCCAGCGAGTAGCCGAGGGCATTGTAGGCGTGGTGGTTGTCGGGGGCCTGGCTCATCACTTCGCGCAGCGTCGCTTCCATCACGTCCAGGTGGCCGGTGCGTTCGGCCAGCAGGGCATAGTCGTA
>JBKHWY010000506.1:0-3597 GCA_046566285.1 Gammaproteobacteria bacterium
GGCGCCTGATGCGACTGCTGCCCACGCTGCTGGCCGACGACGTGTTCGCGCCGCTGCGGCATTTCCTGGGCGACGGCGACGCCGAACGCCGCCTGCAGTTGGCCGAACGGCTGGCCGACCTGTTCGACCAGTACCAGGTGTATCGCGCCGACTGGCTGGAAGACTGGAGCGCGGGGCGCAATGTGGTGCGCAGCGCGCGCGGGGAAGCAGTGGCGCTGGCGCCGGACCAGTGCTGGCAGCCTGCCGGTGGCCCTGCGCCAGTCCGGGCGCGCCACCGTGCACCAGCAATTCCTGCACGCGATCGAGAGCGGCGCGGCCCCGGTGGGCCGGCTGCCGCGCCGGGTCGTGCTGTTCGGGATGTCGGCGCTGCCGTACCAGACCTTGCAGGCGGTGGCTGCGCTGGCGCGCTACACCCAGGTACTGATGGCGGTGCCCAATCCATGCCAGTTCTACTGGGGCGACATCATCGACGGGCGCGACCTGCTGCGCGCCGAGCGGCGCCGCCAGCGCGCGAGGGGCGGCGTGGACCTGTCCAATGTGCCGCTCGAGCAGATGCACGCGCACAGCCATCCGTTATTGGCCAGCTGGGGGCGGCAGGGGCGCGATTTTGTCCGCTTGCTCGATGAATTCGACCAGGGCAGGGGCGCCGGCACGGCGCGCGAGGACGGCGAGCTGCTGCGCCTGGATTTGTTCAGCGAAGGAGAAGGGGCGACCCTGCTCGGCCAGGTGCAGGCCGCCGTGCGCGACCTGCTGCCCCTGCAGGAGCATCACTTCGCGCCACCGGCGCCGGGCGACCGCTCGATCGTCTTCCACATTGCCCACAGCGCCCAGCGCGAGGTGGAGGTGCTGCACGACCAGCTGCTGGCGCTGTTCGAGCGCGATGCCACCCTGCGGCCGCGCGACGTGGTGGTGATGGTGCCGGACATCGACGTGTTCAGCGCCGCCATCAATTCGGTGTTCGACCAGCCCCGCCGGGGCGACCCGCGCTTCATCCCGTATGAGATCGGCGACGTCAAGGACCGCAGCGTCAATCCGCTGCTAGTCGCCTTGGAGTGGCTGCTGCGCCTGCCGCAGCAGCGCTGCCGCCAGAGCGAGGTGCGCGACCTGCTCGACGTGCCGGCGGTGGCGCGCCGCTTCGGCGTGGCGGAGGACGACCTGCCCACCCTCGGCCAGTGGATCGAAGGGGCCAGCGTGCGCTGGGGCCTGGACCAGCGCCACCGCGACGGGCTGGGACTGGGCTCGGCGGGCGAACAGAACGCGTGGATGTTCGGCGTGCGGCGCATGCTGCTGGGCTATGCCAGCGGCGCCGGCGCGAGCTTTGCCGACATCGAACCCTATGCCGAAGTGGGCGGCCTGGATGCCGCGCTGGCCGGCTCGCTGGCCCAGCTGATCGAAACCCTGCTGGCCTGGCGCGCCGCGCTGGCCGAGTCCAGCACCCCGGCCGAGTGGGGCGAAAAGGCGCGTGCGCTGCTGGCGGCATTCTTCGACGCCGGCGACGAGACCGAGCGGCTGACCCTGGCCCAGCTGTCCGACACCCTGCAATGCTGGCTGGAGACCTGCGCGGCCGCCGGCTTCGAGGAAGAGGTGCCGCTGGCGGTGCTGCGCGAAGCCTGGCTGGGCGGCCTGGACGAACCCACCCTGAATCACCAGTTCGTCTCCGGCGGCGTGACCTTCTGCACCCTGATGCCGATGCGCGCCGTTCCGTTCCGGGTGGTGTGCCTGCTCGGCATGAACGATGGCGACTTTCCCCGCCGCGCCAGCCAGCTGGACTTCGACCTGCTGGCGCTGCCCGGCATGGCGCGCCCGGGCGACCGCTCGCGCCGCGACGACGACCGCTACCTGATGCTGGAGGCGGTGCTGGCCGCGCGCGACCACCTGTACATCAGCTGGGTGGGGCGCAATGTGCGCGACAACAGCGAGCAGCCGCCGTCGGTGCTGGTGGCGCAGCTGCGCGATTACCTGGCCGCGGGCTGGAAGCTGGACCTGGCCACGCTCACCACCGAGCACGCGCTGCAGCCCTTCAGCCGGCGCTATTTCGAAGCCGATGGCCTGTTGACCTATGCGGGCGAATGGCGCGCCGCCCACGTGGCGGCGATGCAGAGCGAGCGCGCGCTGCCGGCCTACGAGCTGGAACCGGACTACCGCTTAAAGCTCGGCGAACTGGCCAGCTTCCTGCGCCAGCCGGCGCGCCATTTCTTCCGCCGCCGCCTGGGCGTGAACTTCGCGCCCGTCGATGTGCTGGGCGAAGACGAGGAGCCGTTCGCGCTGGACGCGCTGGAGCGCTACCTGCTGGAAGACACGCTGCTGGTCGATGCCGACGACCCGGACGACGCGGGCGACGTGCGCGCCGCGCTGCAGGCGCGCGCCGAGCGCTTCGCGCGCGAAGGCGTGCTGCCCATCGGCCTGGTGGGCCAGCTGTGGCAGCGCAAGCTGGTCGAGGAGCTGGTGCCGGTGCGCAGCGCCTGGCTGGACCTGTGCATGCGCTATCCGGATGCGGCCCCCAAGCTGGCGGTCAGCCTGGACGTGGCGGGAGTCCGGCTGGAAGACTGGATCGACCAGCTGCGCCAGGGCGAGGAGGCAAGCGTCTGGCTCACCCAGACCTCGGCGCGCGTGCTGGACAAGAGCGGGGCGGTGCGCGCCGACCGGCTCCTGACCCCCTGGCTGCGCCAGCTGGCCGCCGGCGCGGCCCAGGCGCGGGTGACGGGTTACCTGGTGGCGCGCGACGCCGTCGTTGAAATGACCCCGCTCTCGCCCGCCGTCGCCCAGGCGGCGCTGGGCGCCATCGTGCTGCAGTGGCGCGCCAACCTGGACGCGCCGCTGCGGGTGGCCTGCAAGAGCGCGCTGGCCCTGCTGCAGGGGGGCGATGCGCGCGCCACCTACGAGGGCGGCTTCGAAGTGGCCGGCGAAGTGCAGGATGAAGCGCTGGCGCGTTTGTGGCCGGACTACGGCGCGCTGGCCGGCGCCGAATTCCAGGCCGTGGCCGAGGCCCTGTACGGCCCGCTGGTGGCGTGGATCGGCGAGCACGTGACGGTGCGTCCGCTGGGGGAGGGCGCATGAGCGAACTGCTCGACCCGCTGCGCTTTCCCCTGCATGGCAGCCGCCTGATCGAGGCCAGCGCCGGCACCGGCAAGACCTGGACCATCGCCGCGCTGTACGTGCGCCTGGTGCTGGGCCACGGCGGCGACGCCGCGTTCACGCGTCCGCTGTCGCCGCCCGAGATCCTGGTGATGACCTTTACCCGCGCGGCCACGCGCGAACTGTCCAAGCGCGTGCGCGAGCGCCTGGTGGAAGCGGCGGCCTACTTCCGTGGCGAGGCGGCCCAGCCGGACAGCTACCTGGACGCGCTGGGCGAAGCCTGCGCGGACGATGACGCGCGCATGGTGGCCGCGCACCGGCTGATGCTGGCCGCCGAGACGATGGACGAAGCGGCCATCTTTACGATTGACGCCTGGTGCCAGCGCATGCTGCGCGAGCATGCCTTCGACAGCGGCAGCCTGTTCGACGAGGAGCTGGTCACGGACGAGCAGGGCCTGTTCGAGGACGCCGCCCACGACTACTGGCGCCAGCATGTGTATCCGCTCAACAGCCATGCGCTGG
>JBKHWY010000507.1:0-3595 GCA_046566285.1 Gammaproteobacteria bacterium
ACCCATCCCTTGCGCGAGGGCGAGGGCGGGACGCTCGCGAACGCCGTCGCGGCGCGCTACCCGGAGTGCGCGGCGGCGTCGCCGGAGGCGCGCGAGGGCGGCGCGGCGCACCGGCTCGACGTGGAGACGAGCGGCTGCGTGATGTTCGCGCGCGACCGCGCGGCCGAGCGCGCCGCCGAATCGACCTGGCAAGCGGTCGCGCAAGCCGATCGCGAACGCAAGCTGATCCGCGATGCCGACCTGGCCCCCGACGAGTTCTGAGCCCTGCCGCTACCTTCCTGTCTGCCCCGCCCTGCCCCAACTGTCCGACTGTTCCGCTTTCAACACTGGAGGAGCTTCCCATGCCCCCGCGCTTGTTTTCTACCCTGCCGTGCGCCCTCGCCTTGCTGGTTGCGGCCGCATGCCCGCCAGCCCACGCCGGCGAGCTGGTGTACCAGCCGGTCAACCCATCCTTCGGCGGCTACCCGGCCAATGGCCCGGCCCTGATGGCCTCGGCCAGTGCCACCAACAAGCACACCGAGAACCCGCTGGGACGCTCCTCGCTGTTCGACCAGTCGCCGCTGGCGCAGTTCAACCAGACCCTGGAACGCACGGTGCTGAGCCAGCTGGCCTCGGCCGCCACCTCGCGCCTGATCGGCCACGACGGCAAGCTCATCCCCGGCACCTTCACCACCGCCAACTTCACCGTCACCGTGGTGGACCTTGGCAATGGATCGCTGCGCATCACCACCACCGACAAGACCACCGGCGCCACCACGTCCTTCGAGGTGATGCAATGAAACCCGCCGCGCTCGCCTGCCTGGCCTTGGTGTTGAGCGGATGTGCCCACACCGCCTCGGAACCGCGCGCCAACGCCGAACTGGCGCCGCGCACCGCCATCACGCGCGATTTGCTCAGCCTGCCGCCGCCGAAGGGCCGGATCGCCGTCGCCGTGTACGGCATCCGCGACCAGACCGGCCAGTACAAGCCCTCCCCGGACAGTTCCTTTTCCACCGCGGTCACCCAAGGCGCCTCGTCGCTGCTGATCAAGGCCTTGAAAGAGTCCGGCTGGTTCATCCCGGTGGAACGCGAAAACCTGCAAAACCTGCTCACCGAACGCAAGATCGTGCGCGCGCTGGAAACCCCGGCCCCGCCCGGCACCCCGCCAGTACAGGTCCCACCGCTCCTGGCCGCCTCACTCCTGATCGAAGGCGGCATCGTGGCGTACGAGAGCAATGTGCGCACCGGCGGCATCGGCGCGCGCTTCCTGGGCGTGGGCCTGTCCAGCCAGTACCGGGTGGACCAGGTCACGGTGACGCTGCGCACCATCGATATCCGCACGGGCCAGATCCTGCAGGCCGTCTCGACCACCAAGACGATCTATTCGTACGAACTGCACCCCAGCGTGTTCAAGTTCGTCAACGTCAAGGACCTGGCCGAATTCGAAGCCGGCACCACCCGCAACGAACCGGCCCAGCTGGCCGTGGCCGAAGCCATCGAGGCGGGCGTCACCCATCTGATCGTGCAAGGGATCAGGGAAGGCAGCTGGGCACTCAAGGACGATGCCGCGCGCGCATTGCCGGTCATGCAGCGCTATCTGGCAGCGCAGGAGCAGCACTAGACGCTGCAAGCTTTCGAACCACACTCATTCAAACAGGAGCTGACATGAAACGCGCATTTTCCGTGACCCGTATCGCCATCGCCGTGGTCCTCTTGGCCGGCGCCGCCGGTGCCCAGGCCGAGACCACCGCCACCGTGGTGCAGTCCGGCAGCGGCAACCAGATGTTCATCGAACAGGTGGACGTGCCGGACTCGCTGATCAACGCCGCCATCACCCAGATCGGCAACAACAACCGCGCGGGCGATCCCGTGGCCGGCACGGCCGGCATCCGCCAGCTGGGCAGCAACTTCGATCCGAACGCCGTCATCACCCAGATCGGCAACAACAACACGGCCGGCATCACCCAGCAAGATGCTTTCCGGCCCGGCGCCATCGTCACCCAGACGGGCGAGCGCAACACGGCCAGCGTGACGCAAATTGAACTCTTCCAGGTGGACGCCTTCGTCACCCAGACCGGCAACCGCAACGCCGTCACGGTGAGCCAGACCAACAGCGCGGACTTCGAGGTGTACGCGACGCAGGAAGGCAATGACAACCGGATCACCGCGACCCAGCACCTATCCGGCCACCAGGGCGCCTACATCGAACAATATGGGGACCGCAACACCGCCACCACGCAGCAGCAAAGCGTCGACTTCGCCGAACTGAACCTCACGCAGACGGGCAACAACAACGTCGCCAGCGCCACCCAGAGCGACGGCATGTTCATCGTCACCAACATCGAGCAGACCGGCAATGACAACGTGGCCAACAGCAGCCTGATCGGGCACGACCAGGAACAGAGCATCGTCCAAACCGGCAACAACAATCGCGGCACGATCACCCAGAACGGCGACACCAGCACGGCCGACCTGGTCCAGACCGGCAACCACAACGTGGGCTCGATCAGCCAGACCGGCAGCGGGCTGGTGGCCGCGCTCACGCAGGTGGGCAACAATAACCACGGCGCCATCGTCCAGCACTGAGCGTCCACGGACGTAAAAAAACCGCCGGCCCTCTCGGGTGCGGCGGTTTTTTTATTCAGACACCGAAGCTACGGAGATGCGGCCATTAAGCGGCTTCGCGGCTGGCTTTCTTGCGCTCGTGCTCTTTCAGGAAACGCTTGCGCAGACGGATCGATTTCGGGGTGATCTCGACCAGTTCGTCGTCGGCGATGAATTCCACCGCGTATTCCAGCGACATCTGGATCGGCGGCACCAGGCGCACGGCTTCATCGGTACCCGACGAACGCACGTTGGTGAGCTGCTTGCCCTTGATCGGGTTGACGACCAGGTCGTTGTCACGCGAGTGGATGCCGATGATCATGCCTTCGTACACCGGGTCGTTGTGCGACACGAACATACGGCCGCGATCCTGCAGCTTCCAGATTGCGTAGGCCACGGCCGCGCCGTCGTCCTGCGAGATCAGCACACCGTTGCGGCGCCCGCCCAGGTCGCCCTTGCTGTTGTCGACCGGTGCGTACTCGTCGAACACGTGGCTCATCAGGCCGGTGCCGCGGGTTAGGGTCATGAATTCGCCCTGGAAGCCGATCAGGCCACGCGCCGGGATCTTGTATTCCAGGCGCACACGGCCTTTGCCGTCGGATTCCATGTTGGTCAGGTCGCCACGGCGGCGGCCCAGTTCTTCCATCACGCCGCCCTGGTTGGCTTCTTCCACGTCCACGCTCAGGTTCTCGTACGGCTCGTAGCGCACGCCATCGACCATCTTGAAGACCACGCGCGGACGCGACACGGCCAGCTCGAAGCCTTCGCGGCGCATGTTTTCGATCAGGATGGTCAGGTGCAGTTCGCCCCGGCCCGACACTTCGAACACGGTGTCGTCGTCGGTGGGCGCCACGCGCAGCGCCACGTTGGCCTTCAGTTCGCGGTCCAGGCGGTCACGCAGCTGGCGGCTGGTGACGAACTTGCCTTCGCGGCCGGCGAGGGGCGAGGTATTCACCTGGAAATTCATCGCGAGTGTGGGCTCGTCGACCTTGATCGGCGGCAGGCCGACGGC
>JBKHWY010000508.1:0-3595 GCA_046566285.1 Gammaproteobacteria bacterium
CAATACGCGCACCATGATCTTCGGGGTGCGCAAGCTGGTGAGCTATGTCAGCCAGTGCATCACGCTGCATCCGGGCGACGTGATCAGCACCGGCACGCCGCCGGGCGTGGGCCTGGGCCAGAAGCCCGAGCCGGTGTACCTGAAGCCCGGCGACCGCATGCGCCTGGGGATCGCCGGGCTGGGCGAACAGGAGCAGCTGGTGCATGCCTGGAATCCGGAGCTGATCGACGGGTAGCCAGCGGCAGGCGAAACAAGCGCAGTAGCAGCGGCAGTGCAGCAAACCTGGACACAGGCGCCAACGAGCGCCGGCACGGAGACTTTGCATGACGATACCCCTGGCGGCACCCATTCAAGACCATCGGCGCGACACCGGGCAATCCTACCGGTTTGCCTTCGCGATGATCACCACATTGTTCTTCCTGTGGGGATTCGTCCATAGCCTGGATCCGATTTTGATCCCGCACCTGCGGCGCTCCTTCAGCTTGAGCGTGCTGCAATCGGCGCTGGTCGATTCGGCGGTCTTCATCGCGTACTTCGTGATGGCGCTGCCGGCGGGGCTGCTGATCCGGCGGGTCGGCTACCGGCGCGCCATCATCACCGGCCTGCTGTGCTTTGCCACCGGCTCGCTGCTGTTCATTCCAGCGGCGAGCACGCACCAGTACCTGTTCTTCCTGGGCGCGCTGTTCGTCATCGCCTGCGGCCTGACCATCCTCGAGACGGCCGCCAATCCGTATGCGTCCCTGCTGGGCAAGCCCGAGCGCGCCACGCAGCGCCTCAACCTGGCCCAGTCCTTCAACGGGCTGGCGGTGACGATCGCGCCGATCGTCGGCGCGCGCGTGATCCTGGTCGATGGGCCCAGCGACGCGCAACTGGCCGGCATGACGGAGGCGGCGCGCCAGGCGGCGCTTGCCCTGGAGGCGGCCAGCGTCAAGGGACCGTACCTGGTGCTGGCGCTGGTCATCCTGGCCATCGCAGTGGTGTTCTGGTTCCTGAAGCTACCTGAAGTGGGCACGGGCGGCAGCGTCAGCGCCAGCTCGATTGGCCAGGCGCTAGGCGTGCGCTCGATCCGGCGCGCCGTGCTGGCGCAGTTCTTTTATGTGGGTGCGCAGGTCTGCGTGTTCAGCTTTTTCATCCTGTTTGCCGTGAAAGCGGCCGGGGTGTCGCGCGTGGCGGCCGCCGACTACCTGGGCTGGGGTTGCGGCATGGCTTTCATGGTGGGGCGCTTTGCCGGCACCTGGGCGATGCGCTACGTGGCCCCGGCGCGCCTCTTGATGATCTATGCCGCCGCCTGCGTCGCGCTGTCCGCGCTGGCCATGCTGGGGCAGGGCGTGACCAGCCTCGCGGCGGTGATCGGCATCGCATTCTTCATGTCGATCATGTTCCCGACCATTTTCTCGGTGGGGATCCGTGGCGCCGGGCCGCACACCGAGATGGGCAGCAGCTTGATCATCATGGCCATCGTGGGCGGCGCGCTGCTGCCGCTCGCGTTCGGGTATGTCAGCGACGTCACCGGCAACGTGCAGTTCGGGTATGCGGTGCCGCTGCTGTGCTTTCTCGTCATTGCGTGGTTTGCCCGCGCGGAGCTGGCCGACAGCCGGCAGGCCGCCGCCACCCATTCACTTAACGGAGTCATGCAACGTGTTTGAACTGACCAACAAGAAGGCCGTGGTCACCGGCGGCGGCAGCGGCATCGGCCGGGCGATCGCGCGCCTGTTCGCGCGCCAGGGCGCGGCCGTGCACATCCTCGACATCAGCGAAGACGCCTGCGCCCAGGTCCTGCGCGAGATCCGCGAGGAGGGCGGCAGCGCCCACGGCCACGCCTGCGACGTGACGCGCCAGGACCAGGTGGCGGCGTGTTTTGACGCCATCGGCGCGCACGGCATCCTGATCAATAACGCCGGCATCGCCCACATCGGCAAGGCCGATACGACAGGGGAAGCCGACTTCGACCGCGTCATCGACGTCAACGTCAAGGGCGTCTACAACTGCCTGCACGCGGCCATTCCGCACCTGCGCGCCAACGGCGGCGGCATCATCCTCAACATGGCGTCGGTGGCGGCCTGGGTCGGCATCAAGGAGCGCTTCGCCTACTCCACCGCCAAAGGCGCGGTGACGGCCATGACGCTGTCGGTCGCCAAGGACTACCTGCAGGACGGCATCCGCTGCAATTCGATTTCGCCGGGACGGGTGCACACGCCCTTCGTGGATGGCTTCCTGGCGCGCACCTATCCCGGGCGCGAAGCCGAGATGTTCGAGCAGCTCTCCAAGACCCAGCCCATCGGCCGCATGGCCAAGCCGGACGAAGTGGCGGCGCTGGCGCTCTACCTGTGCAGCGATGCGGCAAGCTTCATCACCGGCACGGATTACCCCATCGACGGCGGCTTCATCACGCTCAACAGCTGACCTTACATTAATCATTAGGACTCTTGATTAATTGTTGGCTTGTGCTATGATGCGTTCATGGACATCCAATCCGAGACTCCCTGGGACGGCACCCCCGACCTGTCGGCCCGCATCATCGTCGCCATCACGCGTGTGTCCAGCGTGCTGCGCGCCGGGATGTGGGAGTTCGCGACGGCGGAAAACCTGAACCCGGCCCAGGCCGAAATCCTGCAGCTGCTGCGCGACCGCACCCACGGGGTGCGCCTGTCATGGCTGGCGGCCCAGCTGTCGGTGTCTGCCGCGAGCGCCAGCGATTCGGTGGCCGCCCTGGTGGCCAAGGGCCTGGTCAAGAAGGACCGCGCCGAGGACGACCGCCGCGCCAGCGCCCTGTGGCTGACCGAGGAGGGCAGGGCCTTGGCCGCGCGGATGGCGGGCGCCTTGAGTTTCGCCGACGACGCCACCGCCGCGCTGGACCGCCAGACCCAGGAACGCCTGCTCGTGGGCCTGTTCAAGCTGATCGCGGAGCTGCAGAAGACCGAGCGCCTGCCCGCGCTGCGCGCCTGCCTGTCCTGCCGTTTTTTTGAAGCGAACGTTTTTCCCGGCACCGAGGCGCCGCATCACTGCGCCCTGGTCAAGGCGCCGCTGCCGATCGCGTTCCTGCGCATCGACTGCGCCGAGCAGCTGCCTGCCGACCCGCTGACCGAGCGCCGCAACTGGGCGGAATTTGCCTGATCTTTTTTTTGTCCTGAATACTTAGGACTCCTATGTGAAGCCGTGGCCGTGCTTCGCATCCCTCGTAGGCCACTGATGAAAGGAATGACCATGAGCCGCATCGAAATTCTCTCCCGCGACAACGCCCCCGCAGCATCGCAGGTGCTGCTGGACCAGATCCAGGGCGCGTTTGGCGCCACCCCGAACATGTTTGGTGCGGTGGCCAATTCGCCCGCCGCGCTGGCCTCCATGTGGGGCGCGTTCGGGGCCCTGGGCGGAGGCTTGCTGGACGCGCGGCTGGGGGAGCAGATCGCGGTGGCGATCGCGGACCTGAACGATTGCGAATACTGCCTGGCGGCGCACACGGCCCTGGGCCGCAAGGCGGGCGCCAGCAGCGAAGAGATGGCGGCCGCGCAGGCCGGCCAGTCGGCCGATCCAAAAACCGCTGCCGCGCTCCGTTTTGCGACCCGCGTGGTGCGCCAGCGCGCCAAGATCGCCGACG
>JBKHWY010000509.1:0-3581 GCA_046566285.1 Gammaproteobacteria bacterium
GTTGGTGGACATGCAGCCATCGGAGTCGACCCGGTCGTAGGTGCGGGCCACCGCAGCCCGCAGCGCCTCGTCCAGCTGCGCTGCGCTCGCCGGCGCATCGGTCGTCAGCACACTCAGCATCGTGGCCAGGCCCGGCGCCAGCATCCCCGCGCCCTTGGCCATCCCGCCCACCGACCAGCCGTCGGGGTGGGTGACGTGCGCGATCTTCGGCACCGTGTCGGTCGTCATGATCGCCGCGGCCGCGTCCTGCCCGGCGCCGGGCGCCAGCGCGGCGGCCGCGCGGCGCAGGATGGTGGCGATCGCCGCTTCCGAGAAGCAGCTGAGGAATTGGCTCATCCAGATCACGTCCATATTCGCCGGCAGCGGATGCTCGAAGTCCAGCAGGTCGGTCGGATGCAGGTGCGCGCGTTCGCGCACGCCAGCGTCGATCAAGGCTTGTTCGGCCACCGCCAGCTGGCGCGGCAGGTCCACCAGGTGCAGCTCGACGGACGGGTGGTAGCCCAGCGCCGCGCAGCTGAATTTGCCGGTGTTGGCGCCCACGTCCATCACGCGCTTGGGCGCGGTGGCGAATACGTCCGGCAGGATCTCGGGGAACGAGGTGTCGGAATAGAAGTGGTCGAAGGCGAACCAGCTGCGCTTGGCCGGCTCGGGCAGTTGCGACAGGCCCTGGTACACGGTGGGCCAGTCGCCCAGGGCTTTGAGGCCGATGGGCTTTTCCTGGTCGAGCGATTCGTCCAGCTTGAACAAGCCTTCGTAGCAGACGTCGTGGTTGAAGTCGATATTGATCTGGGTGATGCTGTCGGTCAGCACGCAGAAGCCCGCCTTGTCCAGCACATAGCGGCCGCCCTCCAGGTACACCACGCCCGCCGACAGGCAAGTCTCCAGCACCAGCTTCAACGCGTACTCGCTCCAGCGGCCGGTGGCCGCCAACTCGGCGACGGACAGGCCGGCGCCGCCGGCATCGGCCAGCGCCTGCAGCATGCCGCGCTTCCATGCGTAGCGCACACACTGGAACACGACCGGCCCGAAGGCGATCTTCTGCGCTTCGAAGCGCGCGTCGAATGCGCTCTGGCGCGCAGGGGAGAATTTTTTATCTAGCATGGAGAAACTTCAGTGGGAGACGGACTGGATGCGGCGAACTGGATGCGTCCACCGGCGTGCGGGCCGGCGTCGGAAAAATAACGGAACTGCAGGCTACCCTTCACGCTGTCGTGAATCAGCTCCAGCGACACCGGCGCATCGGGGCGGATCACCTGCTGGAACTTGAGCGCATGGATGCCGGCAAAATCCGGCGCCAGGCGGAAGTGCTTGCGGCCATACAGGATGGCCCAGTCCACCTGGGCCACGCCCGGCAGCACGGGCGCATCGGTGAAGTGGCCGTCGAAATAAAACAGGTTGGCCGGCACCGTCAAGGCCAGCAGCACGCGGTTGCCGTCTTTCTCCAGCACGCAGGCGTGCGGCACGCGCGGGCGCTCTTCGACCGCGCCCAGCTGCGCCAGCAGCAGCGCGCGCGTGGTCTTGCCAGTGGCGTCGATCGGCATCTGCTCGGGATAGCGCCAGCGGCGCGGCAGCGCCACCGCTTCCACCACGCTGGCCACCTGGGCGCGCAGGCGCGCGTTGACGGCGCTCTTGCCTTCGGCGGCCAGCAATGCCCGGCCGGCCTCGTTCAACACCACGAAGGCGGCCAGCACTTCGCGCTCGCCCTGGCGCGCCGGGGCGGCGATCACGCGCGCTTCGACCGCCAGCCCGCAGGCCAGCACGGCCGCTTCGATGGCGTCCAGCGAGATGCGCTTTTCCTCGATCTTGACGACCCGGTCGCTGCGTCCCAGCAGCATGAAGCGGCCATCGGCGGCCGGGTTGACGCGGTCCTGCAGGCGCAGCCACGTGTCCTCGAACAGATGGGGCGAGCGCACTTCCAGCAAGCCCTCTGCCTGGCGCCACTCGACGCCCGGCAGCGCTTCCCACATGCCCGCCGTCGAGGCATGGCGGCGGCGCCAGGCGATACCGCCCGTCTCGGAACTGCCGTAGATCTCGGTGGGCACGTGGCCGAGCAGGCGCGCGGCCAGGTCGCCGGCATCGGGCGCCAACGGGCCGCCGGACGAAAACACCATGCGCAATTGGGCAGCCGCCGCGTCCCACGCCAGGTGCTCGGGCAGGCGCTTCAAATGCGCGGGGCTGGCCACCAGCACGCTGGGACGCTGCGCCAGCGTGGCCTCCAGCTGCTCGGGATAGCTGATGCTGTTCGCGTGCACGGGGCGGCCGGCGGCCAAGGGCCACAGCACCTTGAACAGCAGGCCGTAGATGTGCTGGTGCGAGACGGTCGTGACGATCGCCGCGTCGCCGATCGCTGGGCCGAACAAGGCTTCCAGCGTGGCCACTTCGGCCAGCAGCTGCGCGAGCTTCTTGGGGATGGCCTGCGGGGTGCCCGTGCTGCCCGAGGTGTGCACCACCAGGGCGATCTCCGCCATGGGCGCTGGCTCCGGTACACCTCCCTGCCCCTGCGGCAGCAAGGGCTGGTACGCGGCCGGGAACTCGCCCAGGAAGGCATCGACCGACTCGGCCAGCGAAGCGCAGCTGGCCTCCAGCGTATCGGCCGTCAGCCAGACCGTCTTGCCGGCGCGCCAGGCGCCCAAGAGCGCGGCGGAAAACTCCAGGCTGTCGGCCAGGTACAGCGCGCAAGCCTGCCCCGGCGTGGCGGCGCACAAGGCGTGCCAGGCGGCCACGCGCGCGCGCAGCTCGGCCACCGTCACGGGCGCGTCGCCGCGCCATCCGGCGAGATGCGCGCCGTCGCGCGCGGCCAACAGGGAATAGAGGTCAAGCATGAGGCAATACGGAATGCAATCGTTTGAAACGCAGGCGAACCAGGTATTCGACGCCGAACAGCACGCCCATCGCCACGTAGGCGATGACGCCGTTGTACAGCGACCAAGCCGCCGCCGACATCCACAGCGCGGTGACCAGGGCGATCGTGCCGTTCACCGCGAAAAAGCCGCACCAGATTTTCGTCACGTTGCGGGTGTAGGCCACGGCGGCGGGCGGCAGGTCCGGTTCGCGCAGCCGCGCCAGGCGCTCGATCATCGACTGGGGCGACGCCAGGCTGGCCCCGAAAGCGGCCAGCAGCGCGGCGTTCACCAGCACCGGATAGAGCTTCAAGGGCAGCGCGGCATTGGCCAGCACGGCGGCGCCGGCCAGCAGCAGCGCGCCGGCCACCAGATAGCGCGCTGACCCGCCCACCTTCAGCGCCGGCAGGCGCGCCAGCGCCAGCACGACCAGCAGCAGCGCCAGATGGCGCGGCTCCACCCTGCCCTGGCCGAACCACAGCACGAGCGGATACAGCGCGGTCAGCACGGCCGCGAGCACCGACAACCCGACAGCCAGCACGCGAGCGTTTATACGTGCTCCTCAGCCGCCAGCGCCTCGAGCGCACTGACCACGTCACCGATGGTGCGGATGGTCTTGAACACTTCCGGCTGCAGGCGCTTGCCGGTCAGCTGCTTGAGCTTGACGGCCAGGTCCACGGCGTCGATGCTGTCGATGTCCAGGTCGGCGTACAGGTTCGACTCCAGCGTCAGCGCGGATTT
>JBKHWY010000510.1:0-3575 GCA_046566285.1 Gammaproteobacteria bacterium
CAACAGCGACGCGGTGAGCTTCCACTACACCGATATCTCCTCGACCTTCCTGCGCCACGGCCAGCGCAGCTTCGGCGCGCAGTATCCCTGCCTGGTCTTCGAGCGCCTCAACATCGAGCACGACCCGGTGGAGCAGGGTTTTGAGGCGGGCGGCTTCGATCTGGTATTCGCCTCGAACGTCCTGCACGACACCCGCTACCTCGACAACACCCTGGCGCAGGTGGGCAAGCTGCTGCGCCCGGATGGGCTGCTGATCCTCAACGAGTTCACCGTGATGAAGGACCTGCTGCTCTACACGGGCGGGCTGCTGCATGGCTGGTGGCTGTTCCAGGACCCCGAGCACCGCTTGTCCAATTCGTGCCTCCTTGGCGTCTCGCACTGGAAGGCGATCCTGGAAAAGTCCGGCTGGGGCGATTTCACCGCCTTCGGCCTGCCGTTCGAACAGGACCTCGCGCAGTGCCGCCAGAGCGTGATGTTCTGCACCCGCGCCGCCGGGGCGCAGGCGCAGGCGATGCCGTTGGCGCAGTCCGTGGCGCAGGCGGCGGCCGGGCCGGCGTCCGCGCCTGCGTCGGAACCCCTGCTGGACCTGGTCATGGACAGCATCGGCGAGATCATCGGCGCCAAACGGCTGGCCGCTTTCGAGCCGGCCACACCGCTGATGGAGCAGGGCGTCGATTCGCTGGAACTGGTCGAACTCAATGCCCTGTTGGGCAAGAAGACCGGCCTGCGCCTGGAGACCAGCTTCCTGTTCCAGTTCAATACCGCTGAAAAGCTGAGCCGCCACTTCCGCGCGCGGCTGGGCGCGGCCGCGCCTGAGCCGGCCCCGGCTCCGGCACCGGCTGAAGACCCCGCGCTGCGCGCTGGAGTCGAAGCCATCATCGCCAAGCTGATCGGAGCCAGGCGGATGAATGGCTTCACGCCCGAGTTGCCGTTGATGGAACTGGGGATCGACTCGCTCGAACTGCTCGAACTGCGCACCCTGTTGGGCCAGCAGTTCGGCGTCGAGCTGAATGCGTCCTTCCTGTTCCAGTACAACACCTGTGCCAAGATCGCCGCCTACCTGGACAAACGCCCAGCCTTGCAGCCGAGTCCAGCGGCGCCTCCCGTGGAGGTGGATGCCGCCGATGTGGCCATCGTCGGGATGGCGCTGCGCTTTCCCGGCAAGGCCAGCGATCCGGACAGCTTCTGGCAGCTGCTCACCACGGGCACGAGCGCCATCGGCGCGCTGGCGCCCGAACGGCTGGACTGGCCCGCGCAGGTGGACGTGGCCGGCGACAAGGCTTACCTGACCCGCGGCGGCTTCCTCGATCGCATCGACGAATTCGACGCGCCATTCTTCCGCATCTCGCCCATGGAGGCCGAGCTGATGGACCCGCAGCAGCGCATGCTGCTGGAACTGGTGTGGGGCGCGCTGGAAGATGCCGGCCACAAGCCGTCGGCCCTGGCGGGACCGGCCACCGGCGTGTACGTGGGCGCCTGCCACTTCGAATACCGTAGCCTCCTCGAACGCAGCGGCACCTCGCAGGGCGCGTTCGTGGCCACCGGCAGCAGCGCCTCAATCCTGGCCAACCGGATCTCGTACTTCTATGATTTCCAGGGGCCCAGCGTGCTGGTCGATACCGCCTGTTCCAGTTCGCTCGTGGCGGTGCACCAGGCGGTGCGCGACCTGCGCGACGGCGCCTGCCGCCAGGCGCTGGTGGGCGGCGTGAACCTGATCTGCAATACCGTCAACGTGCTGGCCTATGACCACGCCGGCATGCTGTCGGCCGACAGCCGCTGCGCCACGTTCGACGCCGGCGCCAACGGCTATGTGCGCGGCGAGGGCGGCGCCGTCATCGTGCTCAAGCGGCTGCGCGATGCGCTTGACGACGGCGATCGCATCTACGCCACCATCAAGGGCAGCGCCATCAGCCACGGCGGCCAGGCGAGTTCCCTGACGGCGCCCAATCCGGAAGCGCAGGGCGCGCTGATCGTGCGCGCGGCGCGCGATGCACGCGTGGACGGCGCCAGCATCGGCTACGTCGAGGCGCACGGCACCGGCACGCGCCTGGGCGATCCGATCGAGGTCGAAGGACTCAAGCAGGCCTTCGCCCAGTTTGCGGCCGAGGGCGAGGCGCCGGCCTGCGCGCTCGCTTCGGTCAAGAGCAATATCGGCCACCTCGAGGGCGCCGCCGGGATCGCTGGCTTGATCAAGGCGGCCCTGTGCCTGCGCCACCGCACCCTCGTGCCGACGCTGCACTTCAGCCGCCTGAATCCGG
The DNA here is from genome assembly GCA_046566285.1 of Gammaproteobacteria bacterium. Lineage (GTDB taxonomy): Bacteria > Pseudomonadota > Gammaproteobacteria > Burkholderiales > Burkholderiaceae_D > Telluria_A. The sequence continues at coordinate 2,259 of JBKHWY010000510.1, forward strand.
AAATCAACCTGGGCCCGGCCCTGCACGTGGCCAGCACGCTGACCGCCTGGCCGGCGCGCACCGATGGCGCCGGCCGGGCGCTGCCGCGCCGCGCGGGCGTCAGCGCATTCGGCTTCGGCGGCGCCATGGCGCACGTGATTCTGGAAGAGCACGCGCAGGCGCCCCGTTCGGGGGAACCCGGCGGGCCCTATCTCTTCGTGCTGTCGGCCAAAAACGATGCGCAGCTGCTGGCCACGGCAGGGCGCGTGGCCACCTTCCTCGAACGCGCGGGCAACCAGCCCGGGTTTTCCCTGGCCGGCCTGTGCTACACGCTCCAGGTCGGGCGCGAAGAAATGGACGAGCGCCTGGCCATTGTGTTCGACAGCCGCGATGAACTGGCCGGCCTGCTGGCGGCGTTCACCCAGGGCCGCGCTGCCGGCCCGACGGTCTATCGGGGCCGGCGCCAGGCCGGGCGGGCGCAGCCTGCCGCCTTGCAGGGACGTGCACTGCACGCGCTGGCGGCCGCATGGGTCGGCGGCGGCGCGGTGGACTGGCGCGCGCTGTACCCGGGCGCGGCGCCACAACGCATCGCCGTGCCGGGTTACGCGTTTGCCCGTCAACGCTACTGGGTCGCGCGCGCGCCGCAAGCGGGACAAAGCGCTGCGGTGGCGGCGCCGGCACGCTTCAACTCGGTGTTCTCCGGCCACGAGGCCTTCCTGACCGATCACCGCGTGAACGACCGCAAGGTGCTGCCGGGAGTGATGTACCTGGAACTGGCCCGTGCCGCCGCCGGCGCTGTGGCTGGGCAAACGGGCAACGCACTGCGCATCAGCCAGGTGGTGTGGGCCAGCCCGGTGTTCGTGGACGGCGCCGCGGTGACCGTGCAGACGACCGTCAAGCGCGGCGGCGAAGAGCGTTGGTCGTTCGAGATGCGCAGCGGGGCCGGGCAAGCCGATGGGCTGGCGGCTCACCTGCATGCGCAAGGTGAGTTGGCGCTGTCCCATGCGGAGGCCCCGCGCATCGACCTGGACGCGCGCCTGCGCGCCTGCGGCGCCGGCGTGCTGGACGCGCAGCGCTTCTACCAGGGGTTCGCGGCCATCGGCATCGACTATGGTCCGGCTCATCGGGGCGTGACCGAACTGCGCTTCGGCAGCGATGAAGTGCTGGCGCGGCTGGCGATCGGACCCGAATCCGCCCGCGACAGCGGCGCGCTGTTCCTGCATCCGGGCCTGCTCGACTCGGCCTTGCAGGCCACCTATGCCTTTGCGATCCGCGCGGGCCAGCCCACGCTGATGCTGCCGTTCGTGCTCGACCAGGTGGACGTGTTCGGTCCCTGCG
>JBKHWY010000511.1:0-3568 GCA_046566285.1 Gammaproteobacteria bacterium
GAGTACTTCGTGCTCCTGCTGGCCCTGCTGAACTTCTTAGTGGGCGTGTTCAACCTGCTGCCGCTGCTGCCGCTGCCGCTCCTGCCGCGAAATAAGGCCCGGTGCGCAGCCTCGGCTGCGCAAAAAAAGCAAGTACGCTCAAGCCATCGGCTGAGCGTGCTTTTTCTTTTGGAGGCTAAAAAAATACGGCGCCGCAGCGCCGTACTCAGTTCCGTACCATTACCGCTCAGGGCTGCGGATTCCAGCCGCCGGGGTAGGCTGCGAACACTTTCGCACGGTCCGAGAATGCCGCCGCCTCTTCCGCGCTCAGCACATAGCCGCCCACACGCGCGCCCAGGTTCAGCGGCGAGCCCTGCAGATCGGTGCTGCCGAATTCGCGCCAGCCGCTGGCCGCCGTTGCTACCGTCGGGTTCGGCGCAGGCTGGCCATTCACACCCAGGCCCGCCCAGCCGGCAGGCGCCACGTGGCTGTCCATCTTGCAGTTGATGAAGGCAATGTTGTCCCAGCTGCTGGTGCCGCCCGGGCTGCGCGCCAGGTAGGTGGCGCCAGGCGGTACGTCGCTGTGCTGGGCGCCCGGTCCGGGGCCATGGGTCAGTGCGCTGTTCAGGAACACAAAGCCCTTGTCGCTGGCATTGGCTACCCGTGCCTGCAGCACGTAGCCGCCGCTGCTGGCGTTGGCGCTGTCGCCCACCGAACGGATTTCGCTCTCTTCGAACAGGGCGGCGCGGGTGCTGCCCCAGATGAAGTCGACATTGCCGGCCACCAGCGTGCGGTAGAACCAGGCGTAGCCTTTCAGGTTCAGCGTATCCTGTTCGCTGAAGAAGCTCGCATGCCGCGCGACCAGCCGGCCGGCATCATCGTTGAAATGCAAGGTCTCGGCCTGGCCGGACTGGGCCGCCGAGCGCAAGGTGGTATTGCGCAGGGTGAGGTTATCGAGCGTCAGCAAGTCGGCCGCTTCCACCAGCAGCAGCGCGCGTCCGCCATTGGCCGACGGTGAACCGGCCACCTGGCCAGCGCCCGAGCCGGGATTGAGCGTCTCGTTGTTGGTGGCGTGGATGACGACCCCATCGCGGCTTTCGCCATGCACGGTAACGTTGTTCTTGTCGCGCAGGTAGAGCAGTTCGTTGTAGTGGCCATTGCGCACGTCGATCGTGACGGGCTGGTCCTTGGGCGCCTGCATGGCGGCGTTCAGCGCGCCCTGCACCGTGCGGAAGTCGGCGGGGCCATCGTCATCCACGGTGAGCGTTGCCCGCGCCGGCACCGCGCTGCCGGTACGAAAACGCCAGCGCGCCGCCTTGCCGATGCCTTCAAATGGCTTGCCGTTCAGCTGCCCGACCAGGGTGCCCTGGCCGACCTCGACGTAGTACCCGGTGTTGGGCGCGAGGCGCGCGGTGTGCGGCTTGATGACGGCCTGGTTGCCGGCGATGTGGATCGGCTGGTAGCGCACGGCGCGGCGCACGGCCTGTCCGGCAAAGCCCAGCACGTCGTAGTCGTCGCCCACCGGCAAGATGTCGACCAGTGCGTTGTCGGCCTGCCGGTAGATGCGCACCGAGCCGGACGCACCCAAGGTGGGCGCTTGGTCGAAGGTGAGGGTGGGGAGCGTGTCCGCCTGCACTTTCGAAGCCCCTGGCGCCGGCAGCACGGCTTTGCCAAGATGGTCGGACCGCGTGGGCGCCTTGAAGGGTGGTGCGACCTGCAGTGTGACCACGGTTTCCACAGCCGGGTCGGCCGCGCTGCTCAAGGTGATGCTGGCGCTGCCGGGCGCGCTGGGCGTCACCACCAGATCCTGGCCTTGTACGCTGACCCGGGCCACGCGCGCATCGCTGGACGTGGCGCGGAACGCAAACGGCTTGCCGTCGCCGAGCAGGGCGCTGACGGGCATCTTGCGGGGCGCATCGCCGGCCTGCAGGTTGAGGCTGTTGCCGGCCAGCGCCAGCGCGATGCGCGCCGGCTTGGAGTTGGCGTCGCCGCTGCGCAGCAGGGTCACGGCCGCCGCGTCATCGGTCTGGTAGACGCCGATGGCGCCCGGCTGCGTGAACGCGCGGTCGGCGGCGAAGGTGACGCGTTCGCCGTTCAGGTACAGCACCATGTCCGGCCCGATCAGCTCGTAGCGCAGGGTGTGGAAGCGGTCGGCCACCGGGGCGTTGCGCGACACCTGCTTGAGGCGGGTGAGCACGCCATCCTGCATCTTCATGATTTCCAGGCGCAGCTTGCCCTTGCCGCCGGCCACGTCGAGCCCGGCCGCGTACCAGTTGCGCGGATCGACGTAGCGTGCCACCAGGTACACCTGGCCCGCCTGGGCCTGGGGCTTGATGCGCGCCTCGACGTAGTAGTCGGCCGTTGCGGGCTTGAGCTGCGGCGCCAGCGTGACCGCCCCTGCGGCCAGCTGGCCGGCGCCCGCATGGGCCAGCACATCGGCCTTGACGGCGGCGGCCGGCAGCGGCGTGAACGCATACGGAACTTTCCAGCCCACTGCCGAGTCGAACGGACAAGCTGTCAGCGGCTGGCCGTTCAGGAGCGAGCCGCTGTCGGTGAACCTGCCGGTCGGGGAGGTCGAGGCTGGCGTACGCACCACGTCCACACACGCGGAGGCACCGACGATATCGAATACATTATTCTGCGAAATGATCTTCGCTTCCTTGCCCACGCCAATGCTGTAGCCGTGCGAATACACCGGCCGCTGGCGCTCGCCCGCGTAGTAATTATTGAACACGTGGACCTGGCCGAAGCGCACGCGGGGCGCGCGTTCGTGCACGTGCTCGAACAGGTTGTGCGCCACCGTGATGCGCAGATGGCCTTCGTCGCCCGTGGCCTTGTCGCTCGAGCCGAACAGGGAATTCTTCTCGTGCTCGGCGAAGTGGTTGTACGACACGGTAACGTAGTCCGAGCCCTTGGTGATGTCGAGCGCGCCGTCGTGGCATTGCTTGAGCATGCCGTTTTCGACCGGCGCCTTGTCGTCCGTCTGCGGTGCGTCCGTGAAGCTGTTGTGGTCGACCCAGACGTGATCCGAGGCTGATATCACGACGCCATCGAAGAGCGAGTTCCAGTTGCCGGTGGGGCCGTCCTTCGGGTCCCACAGGGGGCCGACATCGCAAGGGTTGCGGATCGCGAGGTTGCGGATGATGACCTGCGAGGCATTCTGCACCATCACGCTGGCGTTGACGAAGCCGGCGCCGGGGCCGTTGCCGATCAGCGTGGTATTGCTGGGGACGTGGATGGCGCCGCGCCGGCCCTGGTCGGCGCTGTTGGCAAACGGCCGGCCCTCGCTCATGTCGATGATGCCATTGACCTTGACGATCTTCGGCTGGGTGCCACCCTTGGCCAGCGCAGCCAGCAGTTCGGCGCGTGTGCTGACGGTGCTCACGTGTTCGCTGGCCGCATCGGCGCCGCCGCGCGTGCCGCCGGCTTCGCCGGCCCAGCCGTCCGCTGGAGCCGGCTGACGCGCCGGATCGAGCGGTCCCAGGGCCCGTGCGTCAACGGCGGCAGCGAGCGCGATCACCGTGGTGGCGACCGCGACGGCAAGCGTAGATGGCCGCGTCATGGCTGCTTCATCCAGGCGCGCACGGAG
>JBKHWY010000512.1:0-3566 GCA_046566285.1 Gammaproteobacteria bacterium
GCAGCGGCGCGCCTTTCCATCTCCGCCGGCGGCCAACCGTGTACGCTGGCGACTGGCGCGCAAATGCTGGACCGGCACACCGATGGCGTGTACACGGTGTTGCCGGTGGTGTTCAAGTGCCCGGCCGAGGTGGCCACGATCGAGGTGGCCTACCGCCTGTTCGCCGACGTCGATGCCCAGCACAAGGGATTGGTAAGAGTGAACCACCGGCCCGCCAAAGGCGGCCAGAGCATCAATGCCGTGCTGGGCGCCGACCAGCCTCACGCCACCCTCCGGCTGTCAGAGGATGGGCAGTGGCGCAACCTGCTCGCCTTCGTGGGCCATGGCACCTGGCACATCTGGATCGGCTACGATCACATCCTGTTTCTCTGCTCCCTGCTGCTGCCGGCCGTGCTGGTGCGGCGCGCGCAGAGCTGGGAGGGCGCGCAGCGCTTCCCGGATGCGCTGCGCGACGTGGTGCGCATCGTTTCGGCCTTTACGCTGGCCCATTCGATCACGCTGTCGGCGGCGGGGCTGGGCTGGGTGAGCCTGCCTTCGCGCCTGGTGGAGTCGGTCATCGCCGCCTCCGTCGTGCTGGCCGCGTTGAACAACCTGCGTCCGCAAGCGCGCGTGCCGCGTTGGGCCGCCGCCTTCGCGTTCGGCCTCATTCATGGATTCGGGTTTGCCAGCGTGCTGGCCGACCTGGGCCTGCCGACGGCCGGCCTGGCCTGGGCGCTGCTCGGCTTTAACCTGGGCGTCGAGCTGGGGCAACTGGCCATCGTGGCGCTGTTCCTGCCGCTGGCTTTCCTGCTGCGCCACACGCGCTTCTACCGCCACGTGGTGGTGGGCGCGGGCTCGCTTGCCATCGCTTTCGTGGCCAGCGTCTGGCTGGCCGAACGCGCGCTCGACGTGCGGCTTTTGTGAGAACCACCATGAACCCGTGCAGGAAAAGCGTACTGGGCGCGGCCGTCGCGCTGCTGTGCCAGGCGATGCCGGCGCATGCCGACGACAGCGTACCCGTGGTCGTGGTGGTGGCCCACTACAACAATGCGGTGGGTGTGTTCGACAGCGCCAGTTCGGGGCGCATCAACCAGGCCTTGCTGGAGAACCGGCCGGCCCTGCGCACCGGCGAGCTCCTGGAATTCGTGCCCGGGATGATCGTCACCCAGCACAGCGGAGACGGCAAGGCCAACCAGTACTTCCTGCGCGGCTTCAATCTCGATCACGGCACCGACTTCGCCACCTACGTGGACGGCATGCCAGTGAACATGCGCTCGCATGCGCACGGCCAGGGCTACACGGACCTGAACTTCATCATCCCCGAGCTGGTGAACCGGATCGAATACAACAAGGGGCCGTATGCGGCCGAGGATGGCGACTTTGCGTCCGCCGGCACGGCGCGCATGCGCCTGTCGGACCGGCTCAAGGAGCGCCAGGCCAGCGTCAGCGTGGGAGCGGACGGCTACCGCCGCGCGATGGTGGCGACCGACGCGATGGACAAGCGCCTGATCGCCGCCGCCGAGCTGACGCGCACCGATGGGCCCTGGGACGTGCCCGAACGCCTGCGCAAGTTCAACGGCTTATTGCGCTGGCATGAGGGCGACCGGGACAATGGCTACAGCGTGACGGCCATGGTGTACCGCAACCGCTGGCATGCCAGCGACCAGATTCCCCGGCGTGCGGTGGAGTCGGGCGCCCTCGGGCGCTACGCCACGGTCGATCCGAGCAGCGGCGGCCAGACCTCGCGCGCCAGCCTGTCGTTCTCGGCGCATCGCCAGGATGCGGATGGCCGTACCGAAGCGGAAGCGTATGCGGTGCGCTCGCACCTGAACCTCTTCAGCAATTTCACCTATGCACTGGAACGCCCGGCGCAAGGGGACCAGTTCGAACAGGCCGAACGGCGCACGCTGGCGGGCGGCCAGGTGAGCCGCACCTGGGACAGCGAGCTGGCCGGCATGGCGCTCCGTTCGCGCGTCGGCGCGCAGCTGCGCCACGATGCGCTGGACCCGGTCGGCCTGTACGCGGCCCAGGGCGGCGCGCGCCAGCAGACCGTGCGCGAGAATGCCGTGAGCGAGTCCAGCGTGGGCCTGTTTGGCGAGACCAGCATCGTCTGGCATCCCAAGCTGCGCAGCGTGACGGGCCTGCGCTACGACCGCTATCGGGCGCGCGTGACCGGGGCCGACCTTGCGGGCACCGCGCGTGCCGGCGATGGCCAACTGTCGCCCAGGGCCAGCCTGGTGCTGGGGCCGTGGAACGACACCGAGTTCTTCGTCAGCGCGGGACGCGGCTTTCATAGCAACGATGCGCGCGCGGCCAGCGCTGGCCCGGCGCTGCTGGCCGCTTCGCGCGGGCTTGAGCTGGGCGTGCGCAGCGAAGCCATCGAAGGCCTGCAGTCGTCGCTGACCTTGTGGCGCCTGGATCTCGATTCCGAACTGCTGTACGTGGGCGACGCCGGCACCACCGAAGCGGGTCGCGCCAGCCGGCGCATGGGCGTCGAGTGGTCGAACCATTACGTGCTGCGCGACTGGCTGCTGCTGGACCTGGATCTGGCCGTGTCGCGCAGCCGCTACCGCGATGGTCCGGTTGGCAGCCGCCAGGTGCCGGGGGCGCTGGCCAAAATGGGGTCGTTCGGGATCACGGTGCCGGCGCAGGGCCGCTGGTCGGGTTCGCTGCACCTGCGCTACTTCGGCCCACGCGCGCTGACCGAGGATGGCGCGTTCAAGTCCAGCGCAACGGCCGTGCTGTACGGGCGCGTCGGCATGGCGCTCGGCCGGGGCCTACGCCTCGACCTGGACGCCTTCAACCTGACGGGACGGCGCGCCAGCGACATCGAGTATGCCTACACGTCCCGACTGCCGGGCGAGAGCGCCGCCGGCGTGGAGGACATCCACTTCCATCCCGTGGAGCCGCGCACGCTGCGCCTAACGCTGTCCTATCGCTTCTAAGGTTGGCCGCGCGGGCCGGGAGTGAGCCCGTAGAGCGCTAAACAAACCCTGTAGTTGCTCTGCAGTCAACAGCCGGGTACACTGAACCGTTCCGACCGTCTGCAATCGGCCAATAGCGGTCGTTTATCCTATGCCATGTAATGGCCCACACTCTCAAACGTAAGGCCCATAAATGGAACGCGTTCCAGGTATATCGACAGGGCAGAATGAATTAGATGAGCTTCAAGAAATCGCCCGGGTTGCGACTCGTGCTGCGCTCGAAGCCTACGAACCGATGCCCGAGGAGTGGACAAAAAACCTTACGCTTGGAACGTTTTTTGAGGGTGACGAACGAATTTTTGAGCTTTACATCGCCGCGGAAAAACCTGTCGACGCCGTGGTAATCAGTACCGCACGGGTCAACCGAAAATCGAGGGAAGTTGTCGTCATAATATCAAATCTCGCTGAGAGAGAGCGAAGCTAGGGGCTAGGTCGCCAACGAACGGCTGCTTCGGGTCGGTACCGGCCGTGGTGACAATCAGTGTTTTTTTCGATTCGGCAAACTGCTATCCTTGAGCCACAGGCCGGTTTCGGCCAGAACCGGACGGTCGCCCTTTGATCTTGCATACCATTGCTCACGCGAGTGGACATGATTGCGAGGTC
>JBKHWY010000513.1:0-3565 GCA_046566285.1 Gammaproteobacteria bacterium
CTACGGTTTCCGGGACTCTGCATACTTCTTCTTGAAGATCAAGGATGCGTTTCCCGGTAAAACGCGATGAACCAAAATAAAAGCTGCCGTTCCTTGACCGGGGTGATGCCAGCCGTTATGATGCTGGACCTCGGAGTGTGGCGCAGTCCGGTAGCGCACCTGGTTTGGGACCAGGGGGTCCAAGGTTCGAATCCTTGTACTCCGACCAAAATTCGCAGTAAAAAAATCCCGCGTTGAGCGGGATTTTTTTTTTGCTTCTACGATTGAATGTTCAATGATTCGCCAGGACCGTGCCGCGCTGACCCGGGTCAGCCGTGATGGCCTTGGCAAAGTACCCGGTGCTGGCCGGACGGCCGACCTCGCCGTACTGGGCCGCCTTGCTGCTCCACATTTTCCCTGCCGTCGCATCCGCTGTCGTGTGCACGCCGCGCGTGAGCAGGCTGCCGAGGATGGCCATGGCTACCGCATTGCCGCCTTCGGCTGACCTGCGCAAGAGGGCCATGCCGCCCGCCTCGTCGCGCGGAACGATCTTTCCTTCCAGCTTCAATTCAGCCAGCAGCAGTTCGGCCTCGCCCATCTGGTCTTCGGCGGCCGCTTTCAGCCAGCGGACGATGTCGGCCACCGCGTCGCTGTCATCATGCAGCAGTTGCACGGCCAGAGTGTACTGCGCCTCGGGCAGCTTGTTTTCCGCGGCGATGGTCAGCTGGCGCATCGCTTCGCGCCAATTCCTGGCCATGCCGGTTCCGTTGGCCAGGCGCAGCCACAGATCGTAAGCCGCCTCGGCATTCCCCTGGTCGGACGCCTTGCGCAGCCACGCGGCGCCCTGCGCCAAGTCTTGCGAGCCGCCTTCGCCTTCCAGCAGCATCGCCCCGGCGCGGCGCTGGGCTTCGGATATGCCCAGCTGGGCCGCCTTCAGGTACCAGCTGCGGGCCAGCGCCAGGTCGCTCTTGAAGCCATCAGTGCCGGACTCATAATTGCGCGCCAGCACCGCCATGGCTTCCGGGCGCCCTTTCTCGGCGGCCTTTTGCAAGGCTCTCGCCGCGCCTTCCAGGTCGGGCTGGCTGCTGGTGCCGCCGCGCAGTATTCTCGACAATTGGAACAAGGTCTCGGGATCGTCCTTCGCCACCGCGTCGGCGGGGCCGGCGCTCAGCGCCTTATCGGCGGTCCAGGTGTATTTCACGACGGTCCAGCCACGCACGGGTTTGCCCGCAAGCAGGGCGGGACGGAACTGACAGCGCACCATGGCCTGTCGTGCCGCCTCATCGCGCGCGGCCGAGCCGCTGGACGTGCGTACGGTCGAGTCGATGACCTTGCCTTCTTCATCGACCAGGAACTTGAAGTTGACGGTGCCGGCTGCCGCGCTGCTTTGTTCATCCTTGGGCCAGACCGGCTTGGCACAGGTGTTCAATTTCACCGTGGGTGTGGTTGCCTGAAGCGGGGCTTGCGCCGATGCCGAGGTCGTGAACAGGGCGCTGAGCGCCAATGCAAGGGGGAAGGATCTTGACATAATGCACTCCGAAGTGGTGTGTTCCGATTCTAGTCCTGAGTTCTACAAGAAACTGCAAGAATGTTGATAAAAGTCACTTACTGTTGCTTATAAAACACAGTGCAACCGGGCACCCCGTTGCGGCCCCCGGCAAGGCGATGCTCTCGTTCCGTAGCGAAGACCCGGCATCCACCAGGGGAAATACGTACAATCTTTGTTTAACCGTATCCGGCCCCATCGACCCATGAGATTTCGCCGCTGGCTCCAGGACCATGGGGCCGCCTATCTGTTTGCCCTGGTCGGCGTTGCGCTGGCCGCCGCTGTGCGCTACCGTCTGGGCCCGGTGCTCGGTGGCACGATTCCCGTCGTGCTGTTCACGGTTCCCGTGGTATGGGCTTCGCTGTATGGCGGCTTCTGGCCGGGGATTTTCTGCACGCTGGTCAGTGCCGTGGTCAGCGACTACCTGTTCATCGAACCGTATGGACGGCTGGGACTGGAAACCCCGGCCAGCGTCGTCGTGCTGCTGGTTTTTCTTGCCATTGGCTTGACCATCAGTTACTTCGGCCAGCGCATCAAGAACCTGCAGACCCGCCTCTCCTCCCAGGCCACGCGGCTGGCGGAAGTCAATGGCGAGCTGGCGCTGGCCAATCAGCGCAAGGATGAGTTCCTGGCGATGCTGGCCCACGAGCTGCGCAATCCCCTCGCGGGCATCAGCACGGCGGGCGAACTGCTGAAGTTCAGCCGGCTCGAGCCGCAGCGCCTGGCGCAGATGGGGGAGGTCATCTCGCGCCAGGTCGGTCACATGACCAAGCTGGTCGATGACTTGCTGGACGTCTCGCGGGTGACGCGCGGGCTGGTGGTGATCGAGAAGAAGCCGGTCGACCTGAAGGAAGCCCTGGACGCCGCCGTCGAGCAGGTGCGGGCGGCGCTCAAGGCGAAAGAGCAGCAGTTGAAGGTCCAGGTGCCGGTCGGACACGCCTGCGTCTGCGGCGACCGGACCCGGCTGACGCAAGTCATCAGTAACCTGCTGGCCAATTCCAGCCGCTACAGTCCGGCCGGGACGCAGATCGAGGTGCGCATCGATCTCACGCACGAGCAGGTCAACGTCGCGGTCACCGATGCGGGGCAAGGCATCGATGCCGACCTGTTACCCAAGATCTTCGACCTGTTCGTGCAGGCCGAACGCTCCATCGACCGGGCCCAGGGCGGTCTGGGCATCGGCCTGGCACTGGTCAAGAAAATCGTCGAACTGCATGAGGGAACCGTTGCGGCCCACAGTGAAGGCCGGGGCCGGGGCAGCCGGTTCACGATCAGTCTGCCAAGGCTCAAGCAGCGCGCGCGCCAGGACACGCTGGCGCCGGCCCGCGACGCGGCCCCCAGGCGCTCGCTGCGGGTGCTGGTGGTGGACGACAACCAGGACGTCGCCAATGCCACGGCCCTGCTGCTGGAAGCGCAAGGCCATACCGTGTTGGTCGAATACAGTGCCCGCGCCGCGCTGGACGTGGCCCAGGCGCGGGCACTGGACGCCGTCATCCTCGATATCGGCTTGCCGGAACAGGACGGGCGCCAGCTGTGCCGCCACATGAAAGCCCTGCCCCATCTCGCCGACACGGTGTTCATTGCCATTTCCGGCTATGGGCAGGAAAGCGACGTGGCCCTGTCGCTGGCGGCGGGCTTCCACCGTCATTTCGCCAAGCCCGTGCACATGGCCGAGCTGGTGGATACCTTGGCGGCCGGCGCCTAGCCGACGAAACGGGTCAACTCATCCAGTCCCAGGCTGCGCTCGGCCGTTCCATGCCAGGCGCACGCGAACGCCCCGCCGATGGTTCCAATACGCATGCACGCCTCCACGTCGGCGCCGTCGAACCAGGCGTGCAGGAAGCTGGAGGAAAACGCATCCCCGGCGCCGTTGCTGTCCACCACCGGCAGATCCAGCTGGGCGCAGGCGGTATGGCGGATCTCGTCCGACCCGCGCTGCAGGCTGTACGCGCCTTGCGCGCCGGCGGTAGCCACCACCACCTGGGCGCGGCCCCGGTCGATGATCGAGCGCATCACCTCGAACACGCCCTCGCCCAGCAC
>JBKHWY010000514.1:0-3563 GCA_046566285.1 Gammaproteobacteria bacterium
AGCCGTATGAGATTGCGCCCGGTACGGCATGGCATGGCGAGCATGTGATTACGCTCGAGTGAGGTGCTGGCTTCGGGCCAGCAGACCCGCATGCGATTTCATCGCTAGCTACAGCATGTCGCCCACGTCTTCGAGGCTGTCACAAAGCCCTCGACGATGCGCCGCTTGGATTTACCCGCAGACTTAAAGCCGTCATTCTGGCGCAGGCCAGAATCCATAGCGCGGTCAGTAAGTGGCACGGTTCCACTCTGAGCAAACGCGCTTTGGATTCTGGCGGGGCCGCCGAGGCCTTCGCCAGGATGACGAAGCATATTTTGCGATGCTAAGGAGTACCGCGCCCCTCTGCACTACCCTCGGAGGGCGGGGACGACCGTTTTAAGGGCGCAGACAAGCGTCGAGTCGATCAGTTCGACTCCTTGATCACCCGCCCCGAACTGGCCTGCAATGGCCGCGCATTGAGCGGATACAAACGGCTGAACAAGGCCATCTGCGCCGGTGATGCCTGCATCGGCTGCTTCATCACCATCCACAACACGCCTTCGGTGCACGGCGGCGTGGTCAGCGAGCCCATGTAGGTGAAGTAGTCGCGCTTTTCCGGCAGCAGCTCGGCCACGTCCAGCACGATCGAGGGCGACACCACGTCGTTCTTCTCCAGCGGCAGGTTGTTCCACACGGTCTGGATGGTGCTCTGGCCCTGGCCGCGCTCGAGCAGCACGGCAATCACGGCCAGGCGCCCTTCCGGGTCGCGGTGCACCAGGTGCACCACCATCTCGAAGCTCTTGCCATTGATGCGCTCTTCCGATGGCCGGTGGAAGTGGAACTGCTGCAGCTCGTAGCTGCGGCCCTGCACGCTGATCGTGTTGCCGCCCGCGACATCGACCTGGATCGTATGCCCGTTGTCGGTGACGGTGAACGAGGACGGCTTGTAGTCGAACACGATCTGTTCGAGTTCCACGCGCATGCCGTCGCGGATGTCGATGGGCGACTGGCGGCTCCCGGTGCCGCACTTGGCCCAGGCGGCGTTGATCTTGCCCCAGTTGGCCGGGCCGGTCTCGCCCTCATATGACCAGTGCTCGCTGTGCAATAGCTTGGGCGCCGCGGCCAGCGCGGCGGCGGCCGCTTCCTGCTTCTTCTTCAGTTCGGCCGCCTTGCGCGCCTTGGCGGCGGCGGCCGCGCGCGCTTCCTGGTTGGCGCGCATCTGCGCCAGCCGGGCCGCGATCTTGGCCGACAGCTCGGCTTCGGCCTCGTCTTCCGACAAGGCCTTCGATTCGGGGGATGGCACGGCGGTAGGCACCGCGGTAGGCGTCGCGGCCAGCTTGGGCTTGATCGAGGCCGGCGCGCTCTTGGCCGAAGCGGCGCTGGCCGCAGCGGCAGGCGCCGGCGCGGCATGGGGATCGTTCGCGCTTGCCGTCGTCATGACGAAGCTGCAAGCGAACAGGGCGATCAGGTTACGCATGGGAATCCAGAAAGTAGATGCACAGTCTGGATATCGGCGCGCAGACCCGGAAACTTGAATCCTTACGGAAACTTCCGCGCGATTTCTCGCGCGGCAAGCCCGGGTTTGCTTATTTGCTCAGCATGCGGCGGCCAACCTTCCACAGGCCGCCCAGGGCCACCGGCACCACCGCCACGGCGACGCCGAACAGCACAATCTGGGTCAGGTGGTCGCGCACCAGCGGGATGTTACCGAAGAAGAAACCGGCGGTGACCAGGCCGATCACCCACAGGGCCGCACCGGTGACGTTATAGATCTGGAAGCGCGTGAAGGTCATGTCCGACACCCCGGCCACGAAGGGCGCGAAGGTCCGCACCACCGGCACGAAGCGGGCCAGGATGATGGTCTTGCCGCCATGCTTTTCGAAGAAGTCGTGGGTGCGGCGCAGCGCATCCTTGTTAATCCAGCGGTAGTCATGCGTGAACACGCGCTGGCCGATGGCTTCGCCGATCCAGTAGTTGAGGGTATTGCCGGTGATGGCCGCGAGGATCAGCAAGGCCATCAGCACCACGTAGTTGAGCTGGCCGCTGGCGCAGAAGGCGCCGGCGATGAACAGCAGCGTGTCGCCCGGGAAGAAGAACAGGACCACCAGTCCCGTCTCGGCGAAAATAATAAAGAACAGCACCGCGTAGACGTATGTTCCGTACTGCGACAGCAACAGGCCCAGCGTTTTATCGACATGAAGAATCATGTCGAAGAATTGCATCAGATCCATATTAATCCCAAAAGGTAGGCGCGCATCATACCATCTCTCGGGGGTGTAAAAGAGCCAAGCCTGCCCACTCGCCCTGCCCCCCCGATCGGGCAAACGATATAATCGGCGGATGAACGCCCCAGTCCCCATGCACCGCCCCATCCTGGCCCTCCCCGATCAGCTGATTTCCCAGATCGCCGCCGGCGAGGTGGTCGAGCGCCCCTCGGCCGTGGTCAAGGAATTGCTGGAAAACGCGCTGGACGCGGGTTCCACCAAGATCACCGTCAAGCTGGAAGAAGGCGGCGTCAAGCGCATCGCCATCACCGACAACGGGCGCGGCATCCCGCCCGACCAGTTGCCGCTCGCGCTGGCGCGCCACGCGACCTCGAAGATCGCCTCGCTTACCGACCTGGAAAACGTGGCCACCCTCGGCTTTCGCGGCGAGGCGCTGGCGTCCATCGCGGCGGTGGCCTCGGTGTGCGTCACCTCACGCACGGCGGACGCGCCCCATGCCTGGGAGATCATCGGCTCGCATCTGGGGGCCGTCTCGCCCGCCTCCGGGCCGTGCGGCACCACCATCGACGTGCAGGACTTGTACTTCAACACACCGGCGCGGCGCAAGTTCCTGAAATCCGAGCAGACCGAATACGGCCACTGCGCGGAAGTGGTGCGCCGCATTGCCCTGGCGCGCCCGGACGTGGCGTTTTCGCTCTTTCACAACGGGCGCACCATCGACCACTGGAACGTGTGCGAGATGGCCAAGCGCAGCGCGCAGATCCTGGGCAGCGAATTTGCCGAGGCGCGCCTGCCGATCGACGAGTGCGCCGGCCCCTTGCGCCTGCACGGCTACGTCGGGCTGCCGACCGCGTCGAAAGCGCGCGCGGACGGGCAGTTCTTCTATGTGAACGGGCGCTTCGTGCGCGACAAGCTGCTGGTGCATGCGGTGCGCGCGGCGTATGAAGACGTGCTGCACGGCGACCGCTTCCCGTCCTATGTGCTGGCGCTGGAACTCGACCCGGCGCTGGTGGACGTGAACGTCCATCCGTCGAAAATCGAAGTGCGCTTTCGCGATGGCCGCGCCGTGCACCAGTTCGTGTTCCACGCGGTGCAGCGCACGCTGGCGCTGACCTCGGCCACGGCGCATGGCAGCGTGCCGGCCAGGACGAACAGCCGCCGGGAGACTTTGTCCTCCGGATGGCGGTTGTAGAGGACCACGAAGCCGATCCAGGTCCACCACAGCGGGACGAACAGGCCAAGCGCCCGGCCGAAGCCGCCCCAATCCGGGGCGGCCACCATGACATGGGTTGTCTCGCCAACGGCGAAGGCGAAAATCAAGTCGAAGTACAGCTCGACCCAGGAGACCCGCTTCTCCCC
>JBKHWY010000515.1:0-3293 GCA_046566285.1 Gammaproteobacteria bacterium
ACTCGTTTTCGTTGAGGTGGTTGACCATCGCCGCCAGCGTGGTCGACTTGCCCGAGCCGGTGGGGCCGGTGACCAGCACCAGGCCGCGCGGCTTCATCGCCAGTTCGGCGAAGATCTTCGGCGCGTTCAGTTCTTCCAGCGACAGGATCTTCGACGGAATCGTCCGCAGCACGGCGGAGGCGCCGCGTTCCTGGTTGAAGGCGTTGACGCGAAAGCGCGCCAGGCCGGGAATGGCGAACGAGAAGTCGCACTCCAGCACTTCCTCGTACTGCTTGCGCTGGCCGTCGTTCATGATGTCATAGATCATGCCGTGCACGTCCTTGTGCTCGAGCGGCGGCAGGTTGATGCGGCGTACGTCACCGTGCACGCGAATCATCGGCGGCAGGCCGGCCGAGAGGTGCAGGTCCGAGGCCTTGTTCTTGACCGAGAAAGCGAGTAATTCCGAAATGTCCATTTATAATCCGTGTCCGTCGATGGGGGGCTTCACGCAGGCTTCGCTTTTTGCTAAGACGCTGTCACCGTTAAGTGTGTACCGCCTGCCGGTCCGGCAGGGCGGGCCACATTTGACGGTGATAGCGCGTTTGCTAACACCGGCCCGTGAAAATAATTTCCCGTAAAAAACATTATGGTCACAATCACCGATAAACTGCAAGCTGTTGAAGCGTTAATTGCACAGGCTGTATCCGCGGCGGGGCGCACGCGCAACGAGGTGCAATTGCTGGCGGTTTCAAAGACTTTCCCAGCGGAAGCGGTGCTTGAAGCAGTGCAGGCTGGCCAGCGTTTTTTCGGCGAAAACTATCTGCAGGAAGCGCTGGATAAAATCGACGCTGTCGCAAAAGCGCGACCCGATGTGCCGGTGGAGTGGCATTTCATCGGCCCGATCCAAAGCAACAAGACCCGGCCCATCGCCGCCAGCTTTGACTGGGTGCACACGGTGGAGCGCCTGAAGATCGCCCAGCGCCTGTCCGAACAGCGCCCGGCCGACAAGGGCCCGCTCAACATCTGTTTGCAAGTGAACATCAGCGGCGAAGCGTCCAAGAGCGGCGCGGCCCCGGCCGAGGTGGGCGCACTGGCGCGCGCCGTCGCCGCCTTGCCGAACTTGCGCCTGCGCGGCCTGATGGCCATTCCCGAGCCCGAGACTGACTACGCGCGCCAGCGCGCCGCGTTTGCCCGCCTGCGCGCACTGTACGAGGCCGTGCGCGCCGACGGCATCGCGCTCGACACGCTCTCGATGGGCATGTCCGGCGACCTGGCCGCTGCCATTGCCGAAGGCGCCACCATTGTCCGCATCGGCAGCGCCATCTTCGGCGCCCGCAATTACGACCCACCTACCTGAGGAACCCATGAAAATCGCATTTATCGGCGGCGGCAATATGGCTGCGGCGCTGATCGCCGGCCTGGCTGGCCAACTCACCGCCGGCGCCAACATCCATGTGGTCGACCCGAATGCCGCCGCGCTGGACAAGCTGCGCGCGCAGTATGGCGTCACGACCGCCGGCGCCATCGACGATCAGGTCGGCGCGGCCGACGTGATCGTGTTGGCCGTCAAGCCCCAGCAGATGCGCGACGTGGCCGCCAGCCTGGCCCCGCGCCTCGCCGCTGGCCAAGCGCTGGTGCTGTCGATCGCCGCCGGCATCCGCGGCGCCGACCTGGCGCGCTGGCTGGGCGGCTACCGGGCGATTGTGCGCTGCATGCCCAACACCCCGGCCCTGATCGGGCAGGGCATCACCGGCATGGTGGCCATGGAGGGCGTGAGCGCACAGCAGAAGGACGCGGCCGACCAGGTGCTCAAGGCTGTCGGCCAGACCGTGTGGCTGGACGACGAAGCGCAGATCGATCCAGTGACGGCGGTGTCGGGGAGCGGCCCGGCCTACGTGTTCTACTTCATTGAAGCGTTGCAGCAGGCCGCCGTCGAACTGGGGCTCTCGGAGGAACAGGGCAAGCAGCTGGCGCTGACCACCTTCACCGGCGCGGCCCAGCTGGCGGCGCAGTCGAGCGACCCGGTGCCGCTGCTGCGCGAGAAGGTCACGTCCAAGGGCGGCACCACCTATGCGGCCTTGACCAGCATGGAGCAGAGCGCCGTGAAGGACAAGATCATCGCCGGCGTGAAGGCGGCGGCGGCGCGCGGACGCGAGCTGGGTGACGAGTTGGGCAAGGACCCTGCCTGATCGGCCACACGCGGCAGGGAGTCACCATGAAGTGGATGATCACGAAATACCTCATCACCGCAGCGGTGGTGGTGCTGGTGTCCGAGGCGGCCAAACGCAGCGACCGCCTGGGAGGATTCATCGCGGCCCTGCCGATGATTACCCTGCTGACGTTGGTATGGCTGCACGTCGAGCACCAGCCGCAGGCCAAGCTGGCCAACCACGCCTGGTACACCTTCTGGTACGTCGTGCCGACGCTGCCCATGTTCCTGGTCTTCCCGTGGCTGCTGCAGCGGCTGGGGTTCTGGTGGACGCTGGGCGCGTGCGCGCTGCTGACGGCGCTGTGCTTTGGCGCCTTCGCGCTGGCGCTGCGGCGTTTCGGGATCATCCTGCTTTGATCGGCCCCGGCGCGGCTGAACCTCAGGCTGCCAGCGCCGCCTGGTGCTCTGCCGCCAGCGCGGCGTCGCGTTCCTCCACGCGCCTGGACGCCGGCCGTGCGGCCATCCGCTCGGCGTATTCCACCAGGACGGGGCGCTTCGGAACCAGACCGAAGGCCATGCTCCAGCCCAGCGCCGATCCCCACAGGATATCCGCTGCCGACAGCGTATCGCCCAGCAGGTAGGGCCCCTGCGCGAGCTGGGCTTCGATCACGCCAAGCATGCTGTCGAAGTCGCCGTAGGGCGAGGACATGGCCGGCGCCGGCGGATACTTCATGGACTGAACCATCAGGGCCGGCTCGAAACACGCCGCGTAATAGACCAGCCAGCGCAGGTAGGCGCCCCTGCGTGGATCATCCAGCGATGGCGCCAGGCCCGCTTGCGGGAACCGGTCCGCCAGGTGAATGTAGATGGCTACCTGCTCGGTCACGAGGGTGTCGCCGTCGAACAGGGCGGGGACTTTACCGAGCGGGTTGATGGCCAGGTAAGCGGCCTGGCGCTGCTCGCCCGCCTTCATGTTCAGCACCCGCAATTCGAACGGTACGCCCAGCTCTTCGAGCAAGGTGAGGGCGGCGGACGAGCGCGTGTGGGGCGAGTGGAACAGGGCGATGGTGCGTTCTGAAGTCATGGTAGGTCCTTGAAAAGGTTACTGGGAAGGGCCGATCCGCGGTCGACAGAAGCCATCGTACGGCGACCAAACTGACATCTT
>JBKHWY010000515.1:3303-3555 GCA_046566285.1 Gammaproteobacteria bacterium
GCCTGCGTGCCAGCCGACTTCTCTTCATCCTTACCATGCTGCAGGCGCGCGGCCGCGCCACCGCCCAGACGCTGGCCGCCGAGTATGGGGTCTCGGTGCGCACGATCTACCGCGACGTCGACGCGCTCAGCGCCGCCGGGGTGCCGATCTACAGCGAACGGGGTCACCAGGGCGGCTACCGCCTGCTGGACGGCTACCGCACGCGCCTGAACGGCATGTCAGCATTGGAGGCGGAAGCGCTGTTCCTTTCCG
>JBKHWY010000516.1:0-3550 GCA_046566285.1 Gammaproteobacteria bacterium
GCGGCGGTGGCGCCGTGTTCGGCCAGCGCCAGCCAGCGGCCCAGTTGCCCTTCGCGCCGCAGCAGCGCGCGGGCCGCGTCGCACGGCAGGTTGAGGCTGCCGACGATGTCATTCATCTCCATGCCGAGCAGCCTGTCGAGCAGGGAGAACACGCCGGTCATGAAGGCCAGGTCCTGCGCTTCGCGTCGCCGCCCTCCAGGCGGCACAGCATTTCAAGCGCGCCGGCGCGCAGGGCGGCAATCGGCAGCATGGGGTTGTGCGGGCCGTCGTGCTGGGCGCGCGCGTACAGCAGCAACTGCAGCCAGCGCTGCAGCTGGCGCCGGCCCAGCACGTTGATGGCCTGGCCGAAGCTGTGGATGGGGGTGCTGACGGCGAAGGCGGCCGAATTGGCCAGCTTGAGCAGGTGGTAGGACAGCGCCGGGTCCTGCTTGAGCAGGTTCTCCAGTTCGCGCGAATCGGCGTCGCGCGCCAGCGCCCCCAGGAGCGCGAGCAGGCGCTTGCGGGTCACGCCGTCCTGCTGGGCGTCCTTGCCGCCCAGCCCTTCGGCCATGTAGGCGCCGCTGAACCAGGTGAAGCCGGCGCGCCGACAGGCGTCCAGCTGGGCGCCGGTGGCGACATTGCGCACCAGGTGCGGGGCAAACAGCTGCGGCACCTGGCTGGGATGCTGGCCGGCGCTGGCGCTGATGCCGCGCAGGGTGGCGGGGATATTCAGTCCGGCCGGTGCGGGGCCGTCGATCAGGATGCGGTAGCCGGCCGTTTGCAGCGCCAGCGCGGCCTTGGCCTGCTCGGGCTGGGCCAGGCAGGCGGCGGGCAGCGCGATCACGATGCGGTCCACCGGCAGCAGCGCACGCAATGCGGGGTCGAGCAGCGGCTGGTCCAGGAATACCACCACGTCGAGCGGCGCCACCGCCGTCAGCAGCGCGGACGAGCCGAACACCTGCGCCAGCACGGCGGGGGTGGTGGATCCGGGGCAGCGCAGCAGGATTGCCGTCCAATCGTGATGGGCGTTGGCGGCCGGCTGGAGCGCTACCAGCGGAAACGCGGAGAGTTCGGGCTCGACCATCGTTTTCTCGAAGTAGGTAGTCTGCCCATGTTAGTCTAAACATTGACGCAAGGCAACTGTGAGAGTTGCCTTTCGGATACAGACGCTTTCAGCGTCGTCAATACATGTTCAGGAACGATCGAAGCGGGCGGACTGGACGGCGAACTTGATCAGCTCGGCCTGCCCTTCGATGCCCAGCTTGCGCTTGATGTTCAGGCGGTGGGTTTCCACGGTGCGCACGGAGAGCGCCAAGGCCTTGGCAATCTGCTTGTTGGACTGGCCATCGGCCAGGTGGCGCAGCACTTCCTGTTCGCGCAGGGTGAGTTGATTGTCCTGGATGAAGGGCCGGGCCAGCTGGCGCGCCAGCGCGGCGCTGTAGTAGATGCCGCCGGCCATGACGGTGTCGATCGCCAGCACGATGTCCTTGCCCGGCGCGTCCTTCAGCACGTAGCCCCGCGCGCCGGCCTGCATGGCCTGGGTCACGTATTCGAGCTTGTCGTGCATGGACAGGATCAGCACGGCGATGTGCGGGTGCTGGCGGCGGAACTGGGCGGTGGCTTCCAGCCCGCTGGCGCCGCGCATGTTGATGTCCATGAGGACCAGGTCGATGTGGCAGTGGCGCGCCTGCTCGAGCGCGTCGAGCGCGTCGCCTGCTTCCGTCACCACGCGCAGGTGCGGCACGGCTTCCAGGCGCGCGCGCAGGCCGTCGCGCACCAGCGGGTGGTCGTCCACCAGCATGATGTCGATGGTCTTGCCGTCTGCCGCGCCCATGCCCTACGCCCCCGTACCTTAGCCCGGCAGCTTGACGCAGGCGCGCACGCTGGTGCCGGCATCGGTGGAGTCGATCTGCAGGGTGCCGCCGATGGCGTCCATGCGCTCGACCATGTTGCGCAGGCCAATGCCGCGCTGCGGGTGCACGTCGATCCCGGCCGCGTCGAAGCCCACGCCATCATCGAGAATCGATAGCGTCACGGTGTCGCCCTCGCGCACCAGGCGCAGGTCGATTGTGCGCGCCTCGGCATGGCGTTCGATATTGGTCAGCGCTTCCTGGGCGATGCGAAACAGCACGGTGTTGGCCACGTGCGGCAGGTCGTCGGTGTGGCCTTCATGGGTGAAGCGCACGGGCGCGGCGCTGGTCTGGGAAAACTCGTGCGCCAGGTGGTCGAGCGCGGCGGCCAGGCCCAGGTCGTCCAGCAGGGCCGGGCGCAGGTCGTGCGAGATGCGCCGCACTTCGCCCAGCACGTCGTTCAGTTGCAGGGCGGTGTGCTCGAAGCCGGCCTTGGCCTGCTGCTGGTCCTCCACGCTGCCGGTCAGGCGGATCAGCCCCGCCTCGATCTGCAGCTTGATCGACACCAGCCACTGGCTGATCCCGTCGTGCAGGTCGCGCGACAGGCGCGCGCGCTCCTGTTCCTGCGATTCCACCACGCGCTGGGCCAGGGCTTTCAGCTTGGCGTCGGCCACCCGCAGTTCGCTGACGTTGAAGGCCAGGCCGCAGGCCGCCACCACCAGCGCGCTCAGCACCGCCAGGCCGCCGATCCACAGCAGCGTGCTTTCGATATTGTGCGACTGCTGGGCGTCGATCTTGGCCAGCGCGCTTTCCACGTCGTCCAGGTAGATACCGGTGCCGAGCATCCAGCCCCAGCGCGGCATGGGGATCACGTAGCCCAGCTTGGGGGCGAGCTTGTTGGTGGAGGGCTTGGCCCAGATGTAGCGCTCGAAGCCGCCGCCGGCGCGGGCGCGCGCGATCAGGCGCTGCACGGTCAGTACGCCCTGGTCGTCGCGCAGGTTCCACAGGTTGCGCCCCACCAGCTCTGGCTGGCGCGGGTGCATCAGGTTGCGGCCGTCGAAATCGTAGACGAAGAAGTAGCCGTCGCTGCCATAGCTGAGGGTGGCCAGGATGCGCTTGGCTTCCTCCAGCGTGGCCGGATCGGTGCGGCCGGAGTCGTACAGGTGGGCCACCGAATGCGAAGCCAGCGCCACGTAGTGCTTGAGTTCCGCTTCCTTGCTGGCCAGGTAGGCCTCCTGGATGGTGGCACGCTGCTGGCGTGCCAGCGTGTTCGCCTGGTGCAGGACGAACAAAGCCAGCGCGCACAGCGACAGGATCAGCGGCGTGACTGCGAACAGGATGACCTTCTGGCGAAGGTTCATGGATGGGATGAAAAATAATTCATACCACGATTCTACGTCGGCTGGCGGCAGTTTGCCTATGTGGCTGCTGATTGGCTGCCTACGTAGTTCTACTGAGTCCACTCGGTAGTGCTGCGCTTGTTGCTCCTGTCCGTGCGGCCGATACTTTTGCGGTCCGCAGGGATCCAAACGGGTTCCCGGCAGTCTAAGTCAGAAAAGAGCAGCATTAAACAATACAGGAGGAGTCATATGGAACGTGCTTTACCCAAGCTCGGCTGGGCCGCGCTCTCGCTGCTGGGCGCCGGCGCGCTCGGCTACGTGGCGCTGCGCCGCGGTGAAACCATCAACGCGGTGTGGATCGTGGTGGCCGCCGTGTGCGTC
>JBKHWY010000517.1:0-3547 GCA_046566285.1 Gammaproteobacteria bacterium
ACCGAGATCTTCGCCGCGGCCCAGGCCAAGGGCGTGATGGTGGCGTTCGAAGCGGCCGTGGCCGGCGGCATCCCGATCATCAAGGCGCTGCGCGAAGGCCTGACCGCCAACCGCATCCAGTCGGTGGCCGGCATCATCAACGGCACCACCAACTTCATCCTGTCCGAGATGCGCGACAAGGGCCTGGACTTCAACACGGTGCTCAAGCAAGCGCAGGCGCTCGGCTACGCCGAAGCCGATCCGACCTTCGACATCGAAGGCGTGGACGCGGCGCACAAGGCGACCATCATGTCGGCGATCGCCTTCGGCATCCCGGTCCAGTTCGACAAGGCGCACGTGGAAGGCATCAGTAAACTGCAGGCCATCGACATCACCTATGCCGAGCAGCTGGGCTACCGCATCAAGCTCTTGGGCATCGCCAAGCGCGCCACGGTCAACGGCAAGGAAGGGATCGAACTGCGCGTGCACCCGACCCTGATCCCGGCCAAGCGCCTGATCGCCAACGTGGAAGGGGCCATGAACGCCGTGCTGGTGCAGGCCGACGCCGTCGGCGCCACGCTCTACTACGGCAAGGGCGCCGGCGCCGAGCCGACCGCCTCGTCGGTGATCGCCGATTTGGTGGACATCACCCGCCTGGCCACGGCCGATCCGGGCAACCGCGTGCCGCACCTGGCGTTCCAGCCGGACTACATGAGCGACGTGCAGATCCTGCCGATGGCCGAGATCACCACCAGCTACTACCTGCGCGTGTACGTGAAGGACCAGCTGGGCGTGATGGCCGACCTGACCCGCATCCTGGCCGACGCCAACATCTCCATCGACGCGGTGATGCAGAAGGAGCCGGGCGAGGGCGAGACCCGCACCGACATCATCATGCTGACGCACCAGACGCAGGAAAAGAACATCGATGCGGCGATTGCCAAGATCGAAGCCTTAACGGCCGTGGTGGGCAGCGTGACCAAGATCCGCCTGGAGAACCTGAGCTAACGCCCAGTAGTACGGCTGGTAGGACCGTCGTCCCCGCCTTCCCGCATTGGTGTCCGTAAAATGCTTGCCTTCCTCTCGCCTGGCTTTCGTGCGAGAGCAGTGCCGCTTTTAGTCACCAGTACACTTAAACCCGTCATCCTGGCGAAGGAGGGTGTTGCAGAACGCGAGACGATAGGACGTCTGCATGCACCTGCACACCTAAAACCGTCGTTCCGAGCATTGCTCGAAACGACTTCTGGCGAAGGCCAGAACCCAAAGCGCGCTCAGTCAGTGGCTCGGTTCCACTCTGAGCAAACGCGCTCTGGATCCTGGCCTTCGCCAGGATGACGAGTTGATTTTGCAGTGCTAAATTGTGCCGCTGGCCCTTTCGCAACACCCTCGAAGGCCAGGATCCATAGCACCGAACCGCAGAGGCAGACTTTGCCCCTGTCCGAAGGCGCTCTGGATCCTTGCCTTCGCAAGGATGGCGGGCTTATTTTGCAGTGCTAGTCAGGATAACGGCCTTTTCGCGGTACCCCTCTTCGCGGGAGCGACGGTGCGGGTTCCCATAACCCCGTAACAAATTTATCAATCGACCCGATTGTAAGAACCAATCGTTCCTCCCGCTCTCTTGCTGTAAAATCAAATGCAATGAGTTCCCCTCATTCGATAGATTTTATTAACCGCAACATAGCAGAAGAGGATTTTCAATGTCGCTGATCAATACCCAAGTCCCAGCCTTCAAAGCGCAAGCCTTCCATAACGGGAAATTCGTTGAAGTTACCAACGAGTCGCTGAAAGGCAAGTGGTCGGTTTTCATCTTCATGCCTGCTGCATTCACCTTCAACTGCCCCACCGAAGTTGAAGACGCTGCCGATAACTACGCCGAGTTCCAGAAGGCCGGCGCCGAAGTGTATATCGTCACGACCGACACCCACTTCTCGCACAAGGTGTGGCACGAGACCTCGCCTGCCGTGGGCAAGGCCCAGTTCCCGCTGCTCGGCGATCCTACCCACCAGCTGACCCGCGCCTTCGGCGTGCACATCGACGAAGAAGGCCTGGCCCTGCGCGGCACCTTCATCATCAATCCGGAAGGCGTCATCAAGACCCTGGAAGTGCATGACAACGCCATCGCTCGCGATGTCAAGGAAACCCTGCGCAAGCTGAAAGCGGCCCAGTTCGTCGCCAACAACCCAGGCCAGGTCTGCCCAGCCAAGTGGAACGAAGGCGCGAAGACCATCACCCCATCGCTCGACCTGGTCGGCAAGATCTAAGCTCTTCCTTCAGTAGTCACTGCTGTCATCAGCAGCAAGGCGCGCCGCACGTGCGGCGGCGCGCTGTCATCACAACCCATGGATACCATCATGCTTGACGCTACCCTGAAATCCCAATTACAGGCCTATTTGCAAAACCTGCGTGCCCCGATCCGCCTCATCGCGTCGCTCGACGACAGCGCCAAGAGTGCGGAGCTGCGCGAGCTGCTTTTGGAAATCGCGACCCTGTCCGACAAAGTCAGCGTGGACCAGAACGGCGCCGACGCACGCAAGCCATCCTTCGTCATCGCCAGGGAAGGCGAGACGAGCGGCGTGCGCTTCGCCGCCATCCCGCTCGGCCACGAGTTCACCTCGCTGGTGCTGGCGCTGCTGTGGACGGGCGGCCATCCGCCGCGCGTCGAGCCGGCGGTGCTCAACCAGATCCGCGCCCTGGACGCGGAGCTGAACTTCGAAGTCTACATGTCGCTGTCCTGCCATAACTGCCCGGACGTGGTGCAGGCTGCCGCGCTGATGGCCATCCATAACCCGAAGATCCGCGCCACCATCATCGACGGCGGCCTGTTCGCCGAGGAAGTCGAGCGCCGCCAGGTGATGGCCGTGCCGATGGTCTTCAATAACGACGCGCTGTTCGGTTCCGGACGCATGACGCTGGAAGAGATCGTGGCCAAGCTGGACGTGAACGCGGCCAGCCGCGACGCCGCCAAGCTCACCGCGAAAGAGGCGTTCGACGTGCTGATCGTCGGCGGCGGGCCGGCGGGCGCCGCCGCCGCCGTGTACGCGGCGCGCAAGGGCATCCGCGTGGGGATCGCGGCCGATCGCTTCGGCGGCCAGGTGAACGACACCATGGCCATCGAAAACTACATCTCGGTGCTGGAAACCGACGGGCCGAAATACGCGGCCGCGCTGGAGGCGCACGTGCGCCACTACGACGTGGACATCATGAACCTGCAGCGTGCCGAGCGCATCGTGCCGGCCGAGATGCCGGGTGACCTCATCAAGGTGCAGCTGGCCAATGGCGGGGTGCTCAAGTCGCGCACCGTGATCGTCTCCACGGGCGCGCGCTGGCGCAACGTGAACGTGCCCGGCGAAGCCGAGTACAAGAACCGTGGCGTGGCCTACTGCCCGCACTGCGACGGCCCGCTCTTCAAGGGCAAGCGTGTGGCGGTGATCGGCGGCGGCAACTCGGGCGTGGAAGCGGCCATCGACCTGGCCGGCATCGTGGCGCACGTGACGGTGATCGAGTTCGCCGATGTGCTCAAGGCCGACGCGGTGCTGGTCAACAAGCTGCGCAGCCTGCACAACGTGGA
>JBKHWY010000518.1:0-3543 GCA_046566285.1 Gammaproteobacteria bacterium
ATGCGCCTGAACCAGCTGACCGGCGTGGGCGAACCGCGCCTGCTGGCAGTGAACGGCACGACCAGGAAGGGAGTTCAATAAGATGTCATACATTCTCGAAGCGCTGAAAAAAGCGCAAGCCGAACGCCAGCTGGGCAGCGCGCCCACCCTGAATGCCCAGCCGATCCAGGCCGCACCGGACGGCGATGCGGGCCAGCGCCGTATCGTCGTGTGGGCCGCGCTGGCCGTGCTGGGACTGGGCGCGGCTGCCTTTGCCGGCTACCAGTGGCGCAGCGAGCGTCCGGCCCCAGCGCCGGGGGCGGCCCCGGTGGCGACGGCGCCCGCGCCGGCGGTGCCTGCGCCAAGCGCAGAGGCACCGGTCTTCGCCGCCGCGCCCGCGCCGGCGCGCGTGCCCGCGCCAGCCGTGGCGGCAGCGCCAGCGCCGCATCCGACCCCGGCTCCAAAACCGGAGCCTGCACCGGCCCCGGTTGCCCCGGTGGCCGCCGTGCCGTCCGCGCCATCCGCACCATCCGCACCGCCCGTGGAAGAGAACCTGCCGTCCGTGCGCGACCTGCCCGAAGCGCTGGCGCGCGAGCTGCCCAAGGTGACCTTTGGCGGCTACATGTACTCGGCCAACCCGGCCGACCGCCTGCTCCTGGTGGACAAGGTGCTGCGCCACGAGGGTGAGGAGGTGGCGCCCGGGCTGGTGCTGGAAAAGCTGCAGCCCAAGTCGGCGGTGATGAACTACCGGGGCTTTCGCTATCGGGCGCCGTACTGATCGCGCAAGTGTTTGCGACAGCACGTTGGCGCATCCGTTTATATAATGCCGACTTGATAACGACGGCGGAAAGGCCGAGCATGCATAACATCCTGGGCGTGGTGGGCTGGTCCGGCAGCGGCAAGACTACCCTGCTCGAATACCTGGTGGCGCAGCTGGCCGCGCGCGGCGTCAGCGTCAACGTCGTCAAGCACAGCCACCACGACATCCTGCTGGAACCCCCCCACAAGGACAGCGCGCGCCTGCGCCGGGCGGGCGCGGCGCAGGTGGCGATCGCCTCGCCTTATCGCACGGCCATCGTGCGCGAGCTGCGCGGCGCGCCCGAGCCTTCGCTGAGCGAGCTGCTGGCCAGCCTGGCCCCGGCCGACCTGACCCTGGTGGAAGGCTACAAGTGGGAGCCGATCGACAAGCTCGAAGTGCACCGCCCCAGCGTGGGCCAGCACGCGCTGTACCCGACCGATGGCCATATCGTCGCGGTGGCGTCCGACGTGCCGCGTCCGGACGACGTGCCGCCGGCGACCGCGTGGCTGGACCTGAACGCGCCGGCCCAGGTGCTGGACTGGGTGCTGCACAAATATTTTTAGTTCCGGCCTCAAGTTCGCGCGGAATCAACCGCTAATAGAGGATCAGCCGTAGTAGCGGCCGACAACGGGAGAGACCTCATGGACGTAGCAGGCATTGCCAAACTGGCCACCGCGATCACCGACACCGGCACGCGCCAGGAAGTCGACGTGGCCGTCCTGAAGCGCGCGCAGCAGATCGAAAGCTCGACGGCGAGCCAGCTGATCCAGGCGGTGACGCCCGCGCAGAACCTGCCGGCCCACCTGGGCTCGCGTATCAACACCACGGCTTGAACCCCACCGCCGCGGGTTTTTTACGATCTGTAACGGCTTTCCGGTGACCCGTCGTTCTACAATGACGGCTCTGTCGCTTACCTGGAGAGCTCAACGATGAACCAACGACACGCCCTGATCGCCGCCGCGCTGGCCGGCTTGTGCGCCACCAGCGCCACCAGCGCCGCTTACGCCGACGAGATGCCGGCCAAGGGCGACCGCGAGAAATGCTACGGCGTCGCCAAGGCCGGCCAGAACGATTGCGGCACGTCCGCGCACGGCTGCGCCGGCCAGGCCACGGTGGACAACGACCCGGAAGAGTGGAAGTACGTTGCCAAAGGCACTTGCGAACAGGTCGGCGGCAAGCTGACCAAGCCGGCCAAGCCAGCCAAGCCTGTCGATCAATAAGCCGCAGGCCGTGACCCAGCCGGCACCCGGGACACGCGCAGGCATCGGCCTGCGTGCCCCGCACTACCGCGCCTTCCTCGCCAGCCAGCCCGACGTGGGCTGGCTCGAAGTCCACACCGAAAACTTCCTCAGCCGGTCAGGCTATGACCACCACGTGCTGCGCACCCTGCGCGAGCGCTATGCCTTCAGCCTGCATGGGGTCGGGCTGGGCCTGGGTTCGGCGCGCGGCTTCTCGCGCGAGCACCTGCGCCGCGTGCGCGACCTGGTCCGGGTCGTGGAACCCTTCCTGGTGTCCGAGCACCTGAGCTGGGGCGCCGTGGCCGACCGCCAGCTCAACGATCTGCTGCCCATGCCCCTGAGCGCGTCCGCGCTGGCGCTGCTGCGCGCGCGCATCGATGAAGTGCAGGACACGCTGGGCCGCCAGATCCTGGTCGAAAACGTCTCGACCTACCTGCGCTTTCCCATCGACATGATGAGCGAGGCGCAGTTCCTGGCGGAGCTCTCGCGCCGCACCGGCTGCGGCATCCTGCTGGACGTGAACAACCTGTACGTCAACCAGTGCAACCATGGCGAAGACGCGCTGGCCGCGATCCACGGCCTGGCGCCCGGCACGGTGGGCGAAATCCATCTGGGCGGACACCTGGTCACCGAGCATGCCGTGGTGGACCACCATGGCGCGCCGGTAGCCGACGCGGTGTGGCAGCTGTACGAGGCCGCGCTGGCGCACCTGGGCCGCGTGCCCACGCTGATCGAGTGGGACACCGACGTGCCGCCGCTGGACGTGCTGCTGGACGAAGCGCACAAGGCTGACCGCATCGCGGGACACCATCCGCCGTCAACGACGGGCCCATGGCAAGCACCCGTCACCCCGTCGGCACCCACGCCAGACGACGAGCTGGCGCAGCTCCAGCAGCGGTTTGCGGCGGCCCTGTTCGACCACGGCGCGGATACCCCGCCCCTGAAAGGCGAGCCTTTGTCCGAGCGGCTCGGTCTGTATCGGGGCAACCTGACCGTCACCTGGCACAAGACGCTGGCCCAGGCCTACCCGGTGGTGCGCCAGCTGGTGGGCGACGCATTCTTCGAGGCGCTCACACGTGCCTACGGCAAGGCAAATCCCTCCGATTCGCCCGACCTGAACCAGTTCGGCGCGTCGTTTGCTGCCTTCCTCGCGGGCTTCGCGCCGGTGGCCGAGCTGCCTTATCTCCCCGACATGGCGCGCCTCGAATGGCGGGTGCATCGGGCGTACTACGCGCCAGATGCCGACGCCTTGACCGCCGCGTGGTTCGGGCAGCTGGACCCGGCGGCCTTTGAAGCGGCGCGGGTGCGGCTGCACCCGGCCTGCACGGTGTTTCGTTCGCGCTGGGCGGTGCTGCCCTTGTGGCAGGCGCACCTGCCGCAGGGCGGGCATGCGTTCCCGGACGAGATCGGGGCGCCTTCGTATGCGCTGGTCGCGCGCGCGCGGCACGAAGTCAGGGTGTTCGTGCTCGACGAGGCGGGGGCGGCTGCACTGGAGGCGGCCGCAGATGGGACCACGCTGGGCGAGAT
>JBKHWY010000519.1:0-3512 GCA_046566285.1 Gammaproteobacteria bacterium
CGTCCCGCTGCTGCAAGCCTTTGCCGCGGCCCGCAAGATCCACCCTCACCAGATCAGGAAAGCGCAATGAACAAGGATAGGAACAAGCACCTCGACAAGCAAGCCGTCGTGGTCGGCGCCGGCTTCGGCGGCCTGGCCCTGGCGATCCGCCTGCAGGCGCAGGGCCTGCACACCACGCTGCTGGAAAAGCGCGACAAGCCGGGCGGACGCGCCTACGTCTACGAAGACCAGGGCTTCATCTTCGATGCCGGCCCCACCGTCATCACCGATCCGTCCGCGCTGGAAGAATTGTTCGCCTGCGCCGGCAAACGCATGAGCGACTATGTCGAGATGCTGCCGGTGTCGCCGTTCTACCGCCTGTGCTGGGAAGACGGCGGCCAGTTCGACTACTGCAACGACCAGGACGCGCTGAACCGCCAGATCCATGCGCGCAACCCGGCCGACGTGGCGGGCTACCAGCGCTTTCTGGCGTATTCGAAGGACGTGTTCGAGGAAGGCTACCTGAAGCTGGGCGCCGTGCCCTTCCTGTCCTTTCGCGACATGATCCGCGCCGCGCCCCAGCTGGCCCGGCTGGAAGCCTGGAAGAGCGTGTACGGCATGGTGGCGCGCTTCATCCAGGACGAACACCTGCGCCAGGCGTTCTCGTTCCACTCGCTGCTGGTGGGCGGCAACCCGTTCGCCACCTCGTCGATCTACACCCTGATCCACGCGCTGGAGCGCCAATGGGGCGTATGGTTCCCGCGCGGCGGCACGGGCGCCCTGGTGCGCGCCCTGGTGCGCCTGTTCGAGGACATCGGCGGGCGCATCGAACTGAACGCTCCGGTGGCGCGCATCGAAACGCGCGATGGGCGCGCCAGCGGCGTGCGCCTGGAGGACGGGCGCCTGTTCGAGGCCGATGCCGTGGCCTCCAACGCCGACGTGGTGCACACCTACGACGCCCTGCTGGGCGAGCATCCGCGCGGGCCCAGCCGGGCCGACCAGCTGCGCAAGCAGCGCTTTTCCAATTCCCTGTTCGTGCTGTACTTTGGCCTGGACAAGCACCACGAACAGCTGCGCCACCACACCGTCTGCTTCGGCCCGCGCTACCGCGAACTGATCGACGACATCTTTACGGGCGACGCCCTGGCCGACGACTTTTCCCTGTACCTGCACGCGCCCTGCGCCACCGATCCGTCGCTGGCGCCAGCCGGCTGCGGCAGCTACTACGTGCTGGCGCCGGTGCCGTACCTGGGCACCGCGCCGATCGACTGGGAAGTGGAAGGCCCGCGCTACCGCGACCGCATCTTCGACTACCTCGAACGGCGCTACATGCCCGGACTGCGCGACCAGCTGGTCACCAGCCGCATCTTCACGCCGTTCGACTTCCGCGACCAGCTCAATGCCCACGTCGGCTCGGCCTTCTCGCTCGAACCCATCCTGACCCAGAGCGCCTGGTTCCGGCCCCACAACCGCGACAGCCAGCTGGTCAACCTGTACCTGGTGGGCGCCGGCACGCATCCCGGCGCCGGCGTGCCCGGGGTGATCGGCTCGGCCAAGGCCACCGCCGGCCTGATGCTGGAGGAGGCCGCGCCATGAGCGAAGCGCTGCTCGAGCATGCCACCCAGACCATCGCCGTCGGCTCGAAAAGCTTCGCCGCCGCCGCGCGCCTGTTTGCCCGCCCCACCCGGCGCAGCGTGCTGATGCTGTATGCCTGGTGCCGCCATTGCGACGACGTGGTCGACGGCCAGGAACTGGGGTTCGCGCAAGCGCCGCAACGGTCGCACGCCGGGCCGGACGCCCGGCGCGAGCTGGCCACGCTGTACGAACTGACACGCCGCGCGTATGCGGGCGAAGCCATGCCGGACCCCGCCTTTGCCGCGTTCCAGGAAGTGGCGCTGCGCCACCGCATCGCGCCGCGCTTCGCGCTCGACCACCTGGCCGGCTTCGGCATGGACGTCGAGCAGGTCCACTACGAGACCATCGACGAATTGCTGCGCTACTGCTACCACGTGGCCGGCGTGGTGGGGCTGATGATGGCCTCGATCATGGGCGTGCAGGACGCGCGCGTGCTGGATCGCGCCTGCGACCTGGGGATCGCCTTCCAGCTGACGAACATCGCGCGCGACATCGTCGAGGATGCGCGCGCCGGTCGGGTGTACGTGCCGGCACAGTGGCTGCGCGAAGCGGGCATTCCTCCCGCCGAAGTGGCCGAGCCGCGCCACCGGTCCGCGCTGGCGGGCGTGGCGGCCCGGCTGGTGGACTATGCCGAGCCTTACTACGACTCGGCCGCGCAAGGCATCATCGACCTGCCGCTGCGCTGCGCCTGGGCCATCGCCACGGCGCACAAGGTGTATCGCCAGATCGGCGTGCTGGTCAAGCGGCGCGGCGCGCGCGCCTGGGACCAGCGCGCGGGCACCTCGAAGGCGGCCAAGCTGGGCTTCCTGGCGCTGGGGGGCGGCCAGGCGCTGGCGTCGCGCCTGCGCACGCCTAGGTCTCGTCCAGCGGGGCTGTGGCGTCGTCCTGCCGACGCTTGAATGCGCCGCCGTGCAGGGCGTGCAGCTGGCGCTTGAGGGTGGCGACCGGAGGCGCGTACAGGAAACCGAACGACACCGCGCCTTCCCTGCCGGGCACGGCGTGGTGCATGCGGTGCGCCTGCATCAGGCGCGTGAGGTAGCCGCGCCGCGGCACGTAGGTGAAGGGCCAGCGCCGGTGCACCAGGCCGTCATGCGCCACGAAGTACAAGAGCCCGTAGGCCGTCATGCCCGCGCCGATCCACTCGAGCGGATGGGCGCCGCGCGTGCCACACCAGATCAGCGCGATGGCCACGCCGGCAAACACCAGCGCATACAGGTCGTTCTTCTCGAACCAGCCGGTGCGCGGCGCATGGTGCGATCGATGCCAGCCCCAGCCGACGCCATGCATGATGTACTTATGCGCGACAATGGAGAATACTTCCATTGCGACAACCGTCAGCACGACAATAAGCGCGTTCAACCACATGACCGTTTGTTTATTTTTCTTCAAATGCGATGGCGCAGCCTACCATAGGGCGCCGCGCATCGACCACACAGCCACCAGCCGAGGAGCCCCATGAAAACAACCATCGTTCACGCATTCATTGTTGCCGGACTCCTGTCGGCGGGCAGCGCCGGCGCCGGCTCCATCGAGGTGCGCGTCTCCGGTGTGGACAGCAGCAAGGGCAAGGTCCACGTGGCGGTGTGCGACAAAGCCACCTTCCTGAAGGAATGCAAGTACACGGCCACCGTCCCGGCGCGGCCAGGTGAAACCGTCCTGACGGTAAAAGACCTCCCCACCGGCATGTGGGCGGTGCTGTGCTTCCACGACGAAAACCAGAACGGCGTGCTGGACCGCAACTTCATCGGCATTCCTAGTGAAAACTATGGTTTCAGCCGGGATGCGCGCAAACCGTTCGGCCCGCCCACTTTCGAGCAGGCTGCCGTTGAAGTGAAGGATGCCCAGGCTGTGGTGCCGATTAAATTGCATTAAAAACTGGGAATATATCCAGTGCTATT
>JBKHWY010000520.1:0-3495 GCA_046566285.1 Gammaproteobacteria bacterium
GGGAGCGCCACCAGGCGCAGCACCCGACAGCCGAACAGGCGCCGCCCCCCAAGCTCGATGCGCCGCTCAAGCGCGACGCCATCGTCGCCACCGTGCAGAAGGTGGCCGACTGGCAGTGGCAGCACTTCAAGACCGGGCGCGACTACGGCTTGCGCGAGTGGACCTATGCGCCGTTTTACATCGGCCTGCTGGCGGCGGCCGACAAGATGCCCACGCGCGGCTTTCAGGCGCGCATGCTGGCGCACGCCGAGCAGCTGGGCTACCAGCCGCACGAGCGCATCTATCACGCCGACGACTACGCCGTGCTGCAGGCTTACCTGATGCTGTACCAGAAATACCGAGACCCCAAGATGATCGCGCCGGCGCGCGCGCGGCTGGACTACATCCTTGCCCATCCGGCCCAGTCCACGCTGGACTGGAATTCGCCCGGCAACCAGGACCGCTGGAGCTGGAGCGACGCGCTGTTCATGGCGCCCATGGGCTGGCTGCGCATGTGGGAAGTCACGGGCGAGCAGCGCTACCTCGACTTCATGAACCGCGAATGGTGGGCCACCACCGAGCGTCTGTACCGGCCCGACATCGGCCTGTACTTCCGCGACGAGTCGTTCATGGA
The DNA here is from genome assembly GCA_046566285.1 of Gammaproteobacteria bacterium. Taxonomy (GTDB): domain Bacteria; phylum Pseudomonadota; class Gammaproteobacteria; order Burkholderiales; family Burkholderiaceae_D; genus Telluria_A. Next base: position 614 of record JBKHWY010000520.1, read on the forward strand.
TTCGCGTGAACGCAACGGCAAGACCATCCACTGGGGCAGGGGCACCGGCTGGTCGGTGGCGGGCCTGGCGCAGGTGCTCGAGCACTTCCCCAAGTCGCACCCCGACTACCCGCGCTACCGCGCCCAGTTCCGCCAGATGGCCGAGACCTTCCTCGCCACCCAGCAGCGCGACGGCCTGTGGCGCCCCGGGATTCTCGACCCGCAGACCCATACCGCGCGCGAGACCAGCGGCAGCGCCTTCATCACCTTTGCGCTGGCATGGGGCGTGAACCACCAACTGCTGGACGCGCGCCGCTTTGGTCCGGCCGTGATCCGCGCCTGGAACTCGCTCAACGCCAGCGTAACGCCGGAGGGCAAGCTGCAGGACGTGCAGCCCATCGGCGCGGCGCCGCATGGTTTTGCGCCCACCAACTACGAGCCGTTCGCCACCGGGGCCTTCCTGATGGCGGCCAGCGAAGTGATCGGAATGGCAAAACAATAGAAAACGCACCCTGTGATTCGCCGCGCGAATTACAGGGTGCACCATCATATATTGGACAACTCGTTCAACTCACGGCATGCTTACGTTCTTATTCGTTTGCTGTCCTCTTGGAGATCCCATGCCGACTTACCGTTCCCACACCACCACCCAGGGCCGTAACATGGCCGGCGCCCGCGCACTCTGGCGCGCCACCGGCATGAAGGATGGCGACTTCGACAAGCCGATCATCGCCGTGGTGAATTCGTTCACCCAGTTCGTGCCCGGTCACGTGCACCTGAAGGACCTGGGCCAGCTGGTCGCGCGCGAGATCGAGGCGGCCGGCGGCGTCGCCAAGGAATTCAACACCATCGCCGTGGATGACGGCATCGCCATGGGCCATGGCGGCATGCTGTACTCGCTGCCCTCGCGCGACCTGATCGCCGACTCGGTCGAGTACATGGTCAACGCCCACTGCGCCGACGCCATGGTGTGCATCTCGAACTGCGACAAGATCACCCCGGGCATGCTGATGGCCGCCATGCGCATCAACATCCCGACCGTGTTCGTGTCGGGCGGCCCGATGGAAGCGGGCAAGGTGCTGAAGGTCGTCAACAACGACAAGAAGATCATCAAGCTGGACCTGGTCGACGCCATGATCAAGGCGGGCGACTCCACCGTGTCCGACGCCGACGTGGCCGAGATCGAGCGCTCCGCCTGTCCGACCTGCGGTTCCTGCTCCGGCATGTTCACCGCCAACTCGATGAACTGCCTGACCGAAGCGCTGGGCCTGTCCCTGCCGGGCAACGGCACCATCGTCGCCACCCACGCGGACCGCAAGGAACTGTTCCTGCGCGCCGGCCGCCTGATCGTCGAACTGGCCAAGCGCCACTACGAGCAGGACGACTATTCGGTGCTGCCACGCTCGATCGCCACCAAGGCCGCCTGGGAAAACGCCATGGCGCTGGACGTCTCGATGGGCGGCTCGACCAACACCGTGCTGCACCTCCTGGCCGCCGCGCACGAAGCGCAGGTGGAATTCACCATGGCCGACATCGACCGCATCTCGCGTAACGTGCCTTGCCTGTGCAAGGTCGCGCCGATGACGGACAAGTACCACATCGAAGACGTGCACCGCGCCGGCGGCATCATCTCGATCCTGGGCGAACTGGCGCGTGCCGGCCTGCTCGACACCTCGCTGCCCACGGTGCACAGCCCGAGCATGGGCGCCGCCATCGAAAAGTACGACATCAAGCGCAGCGACGACCAGGCCGTGCACCAGCTGTTCCGCGCCGCGCCGGGCGGCGTGCCGACCCAGGTGGCGTTCTCGCAGTCCGAGCGCTATGACGCCAACGACCTCGATCGCGCCACTGGCTGCATCCGCGACCGCGAGCACGCCTACTCGCAGGACGGCGGCCTGGCGGTCCTGTACGGGAACATCGCCGAGAAGGGCTGCATCGTCAAGACCGCCGGCGTGGATGAAAGCATCCTGAAATTCTCCGGCAAGGCGCGTGTGTTCGAAAGCCAGGACGCCGCGGTGGAAGGCATCCTGGGCGACACCGTGCACGCGGGCGACGTCGTCATCATCCGCTACGAAGGCCCGAAGGGCGGCCCCGGCATGCAGGAGATGCTGTACCCGACCTCGTACATCAAGTCCAAGGGCCTGGGCAAGGCTTGCGCGCTGTTCACCGACGGGCGCTTCTCGGGCGGCTCGTCCGGCCTGGTGATCGGCCACGCCTCGCCGGAAGCGGCCGAAGGCGGCGCCATCGGCCTGGTGCAGGAGGGCGACCTGATCGACATCGACATCCCCAACCGCACCATCAACCTGCGCGTCACCGCCGAAGAAATGGCGCACCGCCGCGCAGCCATGGAAGCGCGCGGCGACGCGGCGTGGAAGCCGGTGGACCGTGAGCGTTACGTGTCGCAGGCCCTGCAAGCCTACGCCGCGCTGACTACTTCGGCCGACCGCGGCGCGGTGCGCGACCTGTCGCAGCTGAAGCGCTGAGCATTTTGATGGGGGCCTGCGGGCTAATGCCGTTCAGTTAAGGTAGTTTCTTAACGGTGCGGACGGTGTAGCGTTTTGGGGAGCCCTTGACGGCCCGGTCGAATTTTCGACCGGGCCGTTCGTCATTCAGGAGACTAACCAGCCTTTCCCGCAAGTGCTTCATCGCGGCTGGCAACTTCCCATACGATCGGGTCACGCCTGCCCAATGCAATTCGAATTGGATCAGGTGGAAGGCACGAATAAAGCTCACTTCCGTGGGTTCGCACTTGACCACCAGCGCGGCCTTGGCGATTTCGAGCCGTACCAGGTTGTAAGCGATGAGCGTACCCCAGATTTCCTGATACACGCCGTCGACGGTTTTCGAGCGTAGCGTCAGAGCTGCGCCCAGCATCGTCTGCTTGAGTTCCCGGTAGCTCGTTT
>JBKHWY010000521.1:0-3484 GCA_046566285.1 Gammaproteobacteria bacterium
GGGGGCGACCGGGCTGGTCAGTTTTGAGCTGTTTTACGACGGCAAGTCCACACCGATCAACGTACGCTCCAAGGTCAGCTATTGCATTTTGAGCGGCAATGAATTCAAGATCGGCTTGCAATTTATGAATCTCGACCTGAGCGCCATGGCCCTGCTGGCCAAATTCCTGCGCTAAGGAGCGTCCTGTCACAGGGAACAGCGCGCGCGGCGCGCCACTCCAAGCCTGTATCGACAGGGCGAGGGGAGCTTGATGAGACCTGGCTGCAATACGACAAGCGATATGGAGCGCTGGCTGGATGAGCAGCGCATTCTTGACGTCGAGTGCCTGGTGCCGGACATGACCGGCATTCCGCGCGGCCGCAGCGTGGCGCGCGCCAAGCTCATGGACGCGCCCAGCCTGCGCCTGCCGGAGGCGGTGCTGGGCATGACCGTCACCGGCGCCTATCCCTCCGACGACTCGGCGTATAGCCGCGCCATCTCGGCCGCGCAGCGCGACATGCTGCTGCGGCCGGATCCGTCCACCGTGACGCGGGTGCCGTGGGCCGCTGACCATACCGCCCAGGTGCTGCTCGACTGTCACTTTGCCGACGGCCAGCCGGTCGATTTTGCGCCCCGCTCGGTATTGCGCCGGGTGCTGGGCCTGTATGCCGCCAAGGGATGGCGTGCCCAGGTCGCGCCCGAGCTGGAGTTCTACCTGACCGCCCGCAGCGGCGACCCCAACATTCCGCTGCGTGCACCGGTAGGGCGTTCCGGGCGCGCCGAAACCTCGCGCCAGATCTACAGCATCGACGCCGTCAACGAATTCGATCCGCTGTTCGAGTGCCTGTACGACTACTGCGAACGGATGGAGATCGATGCCGTCACCCTGATCCACGAGATCGGGGCAGGGCAGATGGGCATTGACTTTCTGCCCGGCGAGCCGCTGGCGATGGCCGATACCGTGGTGCTGTTCAAGCGCGCCGTGCGCGAAGTGGCGCTGCGGCACGGCATGCATGCCACCTTCATGGCCAAGCCGATGATGGACGAGCCGGGATCGGCCATGCACCTGCACCAGACCGTGTTCGACGCCGGCACGGGCGGCAACCTGTTCACGCTGGACGACGGAGCGCCGTCGCCCGTCTTCCATCACTACCTGGGCGGGCTGCAGCGGTATATGCCGGCGGCGATGGCGCTGGGGGCGCCGTACGTGAACTCGTACCGCCGCATCGTGCGCGGCAGCCTGGCGCCCATCAATGTGCAGTGGGGCGTGGACAACCGCACGGTGGGCTTTCGCATCCCGCCCACCGCGCCGCACGAGCGGCATATCGAAAACCGGGTGATCGGGGCCGATGCCAACCCCTACCTGGCCCTGGCGGCGACGCTGGCGTGCGGGTACCTGGGCATGGTCGAGAAAATCGAGCCGGGCGCTGCGACGATCGGCAGCGCCCACGCGCTCGACTTCGAGCTGCCGGAGAGCCTGCCGCAAGCCCTGCGCAGCCTGCGCGCCGACGACCGCCTGTGCGCGCTCCTGGGCGAGCGTTTCGTGGATGTGTTCTGCGCGATCAAGGAGCATGAGTACATGGAATTCATGACCGTGATCAGCCCGTGGGAGCGGGAGCATTTGTTGTTGCATGTGTGAGGAGAGAATTTGTCAACAACCGCAACACCTAGCCGTTCCCAAATTCCCGTGAATCTGACGCCGTCATCCTGGCGAAGGCCAGGATCCATGGCGCGTTCCCTCAGTGGCACTGTTCCACTTTGAGCAGGCGTGCTATGGATCCTGGCCTTCGCCAGGATGACGGTTTTAAGGCTAACGGAATGTTTGAAGCTGTCGTATGACCATCTGCGACTGTCGATTGACGGCGCGATGAATGCCGCAAACAACCCTTCCGCCCACAACAAAACGGCGAGCCAACGCTCGCCGCCTGTATCAGGGTCGCGGACCCCGGATGCTATGGATGATAGCGGTCGTGCAGATGATGCGAGCTGTGGTGCACGTCTTCCATCAGCTCGAGCGCCAGGATGCCGACCAGGCCAGCCAGGCTGACAAACATGAATAGTCCCCACATGATTGAACATCGTTTCTCAACGGTGCCTCCGTTTTGCTGCAATGCTTCAATCTAGCAGAAGCCCACGCCTTTACAAGGACGCGCAGCGTCATTTGAGGATCTGGTCCGGCCCCAGCACGGCCTTCAGGTACACGCTGTAGGGATCGAGCGCGTCGCGCCGCACGATCCACCAGGCGCTGGCCTTCTTGACCTGCCAGTCCTGCGGCTGCCCCGTCATCACCAGCGCAGCCACTTGGCCCAGGGTGGGCTGGTGCCCGACCACCAGCACCGGCTCCTTCGAATTGGGCCAGTTCGCGGCCAGCAGCACGTCCTCGGCATCAGCCCCCGGCGCCAGCTCCTGCACGATCTTGAACTTGCGCTGCAAGCCTTCGGCCGTCTCGCGTGTGCGCACCGCCGGGCTGACCAGGATGCGGCAGCTGTCGGGCAGCTGTGAGCTGAGCCATTCACCCATCCTGCGCGCCTGCTTCTGCCCCTTGGCGGTCAGGGCGCGTTCCAGGTCGTCTTCGCCGCCCTCGGCCTCCGCCGCCTCGGCATGGCGCCATAAAATCAGGTCCATCGCTTTCCTCCTTGCTGTCACCTTCACGGCGCGGCACCGACTTGGGTGAGGGTGCCGTGCAGTTCCATGAGGTGCTGCTGTGCCGAAAACGTCAACGTACCACGATTCTTGCGCCGTACGTAGTTCCCGTTGGGCTGCAGCTCCCAAGCGTTGGAGTTGTCTTTCAGGTAGGGGTTCAGCCCTTCGGTGATCACGCGCCGTTTCATTGTCTTGTCAAGCACGGGAAAGGCCACTTCGATGCGGCGGAACAGGTTGCGGCTCATCCAGTCGGCGCTGGCGAGGTACACGTCGTGCTGCAGGTCGTTCCTGAAGTAGTAGATGCGGCTGTGCTCGAGGAAGCGCCCGATCACCGAGCGCACCCGGATGTTCTCGGACAGCCCGGGCACGCCGGGCCGCAGGGTGCAGGCGCCGCGCACGATCAGTTCGATCTTCACGCCGTCGTGCGAAGCGGCGTACAAGGCGCGGATCACGGATTCGTCCACCAGTGCGTTGACCTTGATGATGATGCGTCCCGGTTTGCCGGCCTTGGCCAGCTTGGCTTCGTTGCGGATCGCCTTGATGATTTCGCCCTGCAGGGCAAACGGCGCCAGCCACAGGTGATTGAGCTTTTTCGGCTTGGTCAGGCTGGTCAGGTGCAGGAACACTTCATTGACGTCGGCGCCCATGTCCTGGCGCGCCGTCAGCAAGCCAAAGTCGGTGTACAGGCGCGTGGTGGTGAGGTGATAGTTGCCGGTGCCGAGGTGGGCGTAGAACTGCAGGCCGGCGCCTTCGCGGCGGATCACCAGCGCGATCTTGGCATGCGTCTTCAGTCCGACGACACCATACACGACCTGCGCGCCGGCCTGTTCCAGCTTGTCCGCCCAGTTGATATTGGCTTCCT
>JBKHWY010000522.1:0-3469 GCA_046566285.1 Gammaproteobacteria bacterium
CTTCGACTTCCTGAGCGACCTGCAGGCCCTGTTCCTCGCGTAGCCCGCGCCGGACGCCGGACGCGCCGCATCGTGCGCGGCGTGATCACGCGGCGTCGCCCGCGCGCGCGACGGTGGCCAGCAGCAGTTCCAGTGCGGCCAGCAGGGTGGCGCTGGCGATGGCGGCTACCCCGCCATGCAGTGCGGCCAGGCGTTGTTCAAGAACGCTGGCGGATGCGTCGGCCGGGGTGCCCGCGTGCAGGCACAAGGTGTCCAGGCCAGGGTAGCGTGGCCCGCTTGTGGAGGGAGCGCTCATGGTGGTGTCGTCAATGAGGTGGTCAAATTCGCGATGCGCGATCCTAGCACGACGGGGTCGGCGAAACACGGCCATTTGGTCGCCACACAAGCGCCGGCGCGATGCCCCGGCGCCGATGTCGCTTTAATAATTCGCAAGGCTGGATTTTTTACCACGCTTACGCTACATTCGAAGCAAGGCTTATAAAAAATATCTCTTTATAACCTCACCCTATAAAGGCGGGCACCATGAAAGTCTCTGAAATCCTGCAGGTCAAGGGCAAGATCCTCTACACCGCAACGCCCGATACCCCGCTGCTCGAGGCGGTCAATACGATGGCCGAGAAGGACATCGGCTCGCTGGTGGTCATGGAGTTCGGGGACCTGGTCGGCATGCTGACCTTCCGCGAAGTGATCAACGTCCTGCACCGCAATAACGGCGAGATCGGCAGCGGCACGGTGCGCAAATACATGGACGACCATCCGATCACCGTGACCCCGGATACCGAGGTCAATGAAGTGCGCCGCATGATGCTGGAAAAGCACGCGCGCTACCTGCCCGTGATGAACGCCAAGACCCTGCTGGGGGTGATCTCATTCTACGACGTGGCGCGCGCCATGCTCGAAGCGCAGAACTTCGAGAACCGCATGCTCAAGGCCTACATCCGCGACTGGCCCGCCGAAACCGAACAGGATTGACGATGGCGGCAGGGCCGCGGCAGCGGCGTTTCAAGCAGGTCGACGTCTTTACCAGCGTGCCGTTCAAGGGCAACCCTTTGGCCGTCGTGCTTGACGCCGAAGGCTTGTCCGACCAGGACATGCAAGCCATCGCGCGCTGGACCAATCTTTCCGAAACCACCTTCGTGCTGGCGCCCACCGCGCCGGAGGCGGACTACCGCGTGCGGATCTTTTCGCCCGGCGGGGAATTTCCCTTCGCCGGCCACCCCACGCTGGGGACCGCGCATGCGCTGCTCGAACACGGGCTCACGCCGCGCAAGCCCGGCCGCCTGGTGCAGGAGTGCGGAGTGGGGCTGGTGCCGCTGGAATTCAAGCCCGGCGCCGCGCTGGCCTTCCAGGCCCCGCCGGCGACGCTGCAGCCGCTGCCCGACCACGCCTTGGCCCTGCTGGCCGATGCGCTGCAAAGCACGGCGTTCGCGCCGGGGCATGCGCCGCTCATTGCCCGCATGGGCATCGGCTGGCTGATCGTGCGCATGCAATCGGCCGAGGCGGTGCTGGCGGCGCGCCCGCGTTTTAGCGCCATGACCCAGTTGCTGGGGCAGGACATCACCGGCGTGGCCATCTACGGCCCGCACGCGGGCGCCGACCCGGTGGACTATGAAGTGCGCGCCTTCTTCGACAAGGACAACGCGCTGGCCGAGGACCCGGTCACCGGCAGCGCCAACGCCTGCATCGCCTGGGTATTGAAGCAGGGCGGTGCGGCGGTCGGCTATGCCGCGCGGCAGGGCACTGCGCTTGGCTGCGATGGGCGCATCCTGGTCCGGTACCGCGACGGGGCGCCGTGGATCGGCGGGCATGCGGTCACGGTCATCGACGGCACGCTGACGGCCTGATTGCTGGCCGCCGCCACCAATAACGCGCGCCGGACTGGTAGAATTGCCCTTTCCGCCACTCATTTGAAGATCATGTCCGGCAATTCCTTTGGCAAGCTGTTTTCCGTTACCACTTTTGGCGAGTCGCACGGCCCGGCGATCGGCTGCATCGTCGATGGCTGCCCTCCGGGCCTGCTGCTGTCCGAGGCGGACATCCAGCCCGACCTGGACCGCCGCAAGCCCGGCACCTCGCGCCACGTGACGCAGCGCCAGGAAGCCGACCAGGTCGAGATCCTCTCGGGCGTGTACGAAGGCAAGACCACCGGTACGCCGATCATGCTGCTGATCCGCAATACCGACCAGCGCTCCAAGGATTACGGCAACATCGTCGAGAGCTTCCGTCCCGGCCACGCCGACTATACCTATTGGCATAAATACGGCGTGCGCGATCCGCGCGGGGGCGGCCGCTCGTCCGCGCGCCTGACCGCGCCGGTGGTGGGCGCCGCCGCGATTGCCAAGAAGTGGCTGCGTGAACAGTACGGCACCGTGTTCCAGGGCTGCATGAGCCAGCTGGGCGAGATCCCCGTGCCGTTCGACTCGTTCGACCATGTGCCGAACAATCCGTTTTTCGCCGCCACCGCCGACGCCGACCTGATCGCGCGCATGGAAGCCTATATGGACGCGCTGCGCAAGGATGGCGACTCGATCGGCGCGCGCATCGACGTCGTCGCCAAAAACGTGCCCGTGGGCCTGGGCCAGCCCATCTACGACAAGCTGGACGCCGACATCGCCTACGCCATGATGGGCATTAACGCCGTCAAGGGCGTGGAAATCGGCGCCGGCTTCAAGTCGGTCGCCCAGCGCGGCTCCGAACACGGCGACGAACTGACCCTGGACGGTTTTGTGGGCAACAACGCCGGCGGCGTGCTGGGCGGGATCTCCACCGGCCAGGACATCACCGTGTCGATCGCCATTAAGCCGACCTCCTCGATCCGCACCCCGCGTCGCTCGATCGACAAGGCCGGCAACCCGGTCACGGTGGAGACCTTCGGGCGCCACGATCCGTGCGTGGGCATTCGCGCCACGCCGATCGCCGAGGCCATGCTGGCCCTGGTGCTGATCGACCACGCGCTGATGCACCGCGCCCAGTGCGGCGACGTCCAGGTGGCCACGCCCAAGCTAAGCTAAGCGCCGGCGACACCGCGGTGCCGCCCCAGACCGTCCGTTTTTCGGCGTTCCTGTTCGCCTACTACGCGCACGCGGGCACCTTCGCCACCTACGCCAGCCTGTTCTACGCCGCGCGCGGCATGAGCGCGCCGCAGATCGGCGTGCTGGTGTCGCTCAACCAGATCATGCGCCTGTTCGGCCCCAACCTGTGGGGCTGGGTGGCCGACCGCAGCGAACGTCGCGTTGCGGTGCTGCGCACGGTGTGCGCCGGCGCCGTCCTGGCCACCTGCGGCCTGTTCTTCGCTGCCAGCTTCTGGGAATTCTTCGCCGTCCTGGCGCTGCTGAACCTGTGCACCAGCGCCCAGGCCCCGCTGGCCGAAGCGCTGATGATCGCCGAGATGCGCGGCGACATGTCGAACTACGGCCGCATGCGCATGTGGGGCTCGGTCGGCTTCATCGCGGCGGTGCTGGCCTCCGGC
>JBKHWY010000523.1:0-3451 GCA_046566285.1 Gammaproteobacteria bacterium
GTTGCCGACGAGCCGTTCTCCGACCTAAATCCTGAGCATGTCAAGATTGCCAATGCCATCGAGATTCGCCTGGTCGATCAAGACCTCCTCCCGCGCTTTGCCGATTTGTGACGAAAAGCATACGACGGGCAGGGCAGGAACTGCTCAGGGAATCGGCACCGGATTCTCGCCGCTCTTCAGGCGATACGCGGTCTTGTCGAACACGTAGCGGGCCGCGCCGCTGATCTTCTTGCGCACGCGCTGCACGGGCTTCTCGTCGTCCTCCTCGGCGTGTGCGGGCTGCGCTTCTCCTTCCTGGGCCTGTTCCTCGCCGGCCGCCTTGGCCGGCGCTTCGGCCGCCACCTCATCCCAGCCCGAGAACACCAGCACCAGATCGTCGTACTTGTCGCCGCTGGTGCTGGGCGCGAAGTGCCATTGCGCGTCCACCGCGTAGCAGTGGGAGGTGCTCGGTCCGCACGCGCCTTCGCTGTCCGATGAAATCGGGATCTGCGGCGTCAGGTTGCGCACCTGGGACGCGGCCGGGTCGAACAGCGACAGGTAGGACACCGTGTACCCGGTCCAAGTACCGCCGTCCATCACCGCCAGCAGCGGCCGGCCGCTGGTCGACTTGACCCAGCGGGTCGGACCGATCTTGCCGAAGGAGCCCAGCGCCGCCACGCTCTCGTGGCGCGCCACCACCTGCCAGGCGCCGGACTTGTCGCTCAAGAGATAGAGGCTGAGCAGGCCCGGGGTCGGATGGCCGGCCTGGCCGTTGCCTGCGTCGTCGGCCGCTTCGCCGTTCACCACCAGTACCGTCTCGCCGGTCGGCAGCGTGGTGCTGTTGACGGGTGTGAGCAGCATCTTCATCTTGTTGCGCGGCTGGTCGGGGTCCGGCTGCTCGGCCACTGCGTCCCCCTTGGCGGGCCGGTAGGCGGCACCAAACACCGCTTGCATCAGCGGCTCGTACTGGTTGGCGCCCTTGGCTGCGCTTGGGGCAGCGGCTTCAGGCTCGGCCACCTTGCCGCTGGCGGAGGCGCTGACCTCCGGCTTGCCCTGGTCGGGCGTGGAGCGCGAGCAGGCGCCGAGGTTTGCTACGAGCGCCACGGCCATGGAGGCGGCGGCAAGCCGGTGTACTGGAAGGGTCATCGGGTCGCTTCGGTTGCATGAACAATAGGCGCATCATAAAACCGAAGCCGGCCGTTGTCACCCGCCGCTGTCCTCACCCACTGTCACCCGGCCGTCAGTGCGCCTTGGGGCTGGCCGGGTTCCCGCCAGTGCCCGTCCACACGCGCATGATGCGATACGGCGGCTTGCCCTGGTCCGCGCCGCCGGTGAACGCGGGCGTCTTGTGCAGCTGGTTGACCGCGATGTACAGCCAGGACTGGCCGCCGAACTGCACGCTGTCGGGCCAGTCCAGGCGCGCGTCCCGCACCAGCGTGTGGCGCTTGCCGCGCGTGTCGAGCCAGTCGATGGCGTTCTCGTTCAGGTTGGTGAAGAAGTGGTTGCCCGCGTCGTCGGTGGCGGCGCCGTCCGAGACCGGCTTGCTGCCGGCCACCCGCACGGCTTTGGCGAAGTCCTCGTTCGATCCTTCGCGCAGCACCTGGGTGGGCACGGCATACCACTTCAGGCCATTCATGGCGCCGTAGTACAGGGTCTTGCCATCCTTCGACAGGGTGAGCGGATTGATGCCCACGCTGGCCGGCTTGCCGCCGAACTGGGTGTCCACCCCGTCCACGCGCATGATGGCGGCCGGGTCGGGCTGCAGGGACGGGTGGCCTTTGAACTGATTGATCTTGCCGCCATCGATCTGCACCGCGATCAGGGCATTGGCCGCGATGTCGGCCAGGTAAACCCAGCCACGCTCGGCGTCCACCGCCAGGTCCTGCACGAAGCTGCCCTTCGGGGCCACGCTGGCGGGCAGGTCGATCTTGGCGGCGAGCTTGCCGGTGGCGATGTCGAAGGCCCAGACACGGGTTTTGTTCAGATGGGTGCCCATGTCGACGATCCACAGGCGCCCGCGCGTGTCCTGCGTGATGCCGAGCGGGCTGTCGATGCGTTCATCCGATGGCTGGGCGGCGCTGCCCTGCAGTTCGGCGCTGGGCCAGGGCTTGTAGGCTTTTGGGCCGGTGACTTCGATCAGTTGCACGTCGGCGGGCGCCCCCAGCGGGTGGACGGTGGCGAACACCCGGCCGTCGGCGGTGGCGGTGACATTACCGGGGCGGATCGGCAGCTCGGCGACCGTCTCCAATTGGCCGACCTTGGGCGCGGCCGTGGCAGGCATGGCCGCCATGGCCGCCGTGGTTGTCAAGGCCAGGGCGAGGGAAACGGCGAATTGACGGGGTGCGACGCGCATCATGTGACTCCTTGTGTGGTTGGATGGTCAACATTGTCTGCTGCAGCGCCGCCGCGATCAATCGCCTAATCATAAAAACAATATTCGGAATCGCCGAATAATGGATGAGCTCACTTGACGGCGGTCGTGAACGATCCCTGCGCCACCGGCAGCGCGATCGTCACGCGCAGGCCGCCCCCGTCGCGGTTCTCGGCGCCGATGCTGCCGCCGTGCGCCAGCACCACGCGCTGGGCGATGGCCAGCCCCAGGCCATGGCCATCAACGTTGTTGGCGGTCGGCTCGGAGCGGAAGAAGGGCTGGAAGATCGCGGCCAGGTCGGCCGGCGCCACGCCCGGACCCCGGTCGAGCACGTCGATGCGCGCTTGCTGCGCATCGGCTTCCAGCCGCAGCGTGACGGTCCCGCCGGGCGGGCTGTGCTTGATGGCGTTGCGCACCACGTTCTCGATGGCGCGCCAGAGCAGGTCGGGCGCGCCGCGCACGGTGACGAGCGCCATGCCCGACACCGCCAGCGTGCGGCCGCTCTGCTCGGCCTCGAAGCTGGCGTCGCCGGCGATCTCCTCGACCAGATCCATCAGCGCGATGTCTTCCTGTGCCGGGAGCGCGGGCGCCGCTTCCAGGCGCGAGAGCGTCAGCAGCTCGCCGACCAGTTTATCCATGCGTACGCTCTCGCGCTCGATGCGTTCGAGCGAAGCGTCGATGCGGTCGGGGCGCTGGTGCGCCAGGCCGATGGCCGCCTGCAGGCGCGCCAGCGGCGAACGCAGCTCGTGCGAAACGTCGTGCAGCAGCCGGCGCTGGCCGTCCATCAGGGTGCGCAGCTGCGCGCTCATGCGGTCGAAGTCGCGCCCCAGGTCGGTCAGCTCGTCGGCACGCACGCCGCCGCCCTTGGCGAAGCGCGGCGACAGGTCGCCCCCGGCGGCGGCGTCGAAGGCGTCGCGCAGGGCGCGGATCGGGCGTGAAAAGTACCAGGCCAACAGGCCCGCGAACAGCAGGCTGGCGAGCGCGCCGGCCACCATCGTGATGGTCGGGACCCAGTGGCGCTCGAAGGGCGGGCGGCCCGGGCCCCGTGCTCCTGGCCGGGCCGGCCCACCCGGCCCACCCGGCTCCCCCGCGCGCGGGTCG
>JBKHWY010000524.1:0-3440 GCA_046566285.1 Gammaproteobacteria bacterium
ATGCGCCGCACGGATGCGTTCAGGGCCAGCGGTACGGCTCTCCACTGTCGGCCGACAGCAGCGGCGTATTCTGGTCGAAGAGGGTGAGAAAGAGCTCGCCGTCATATACATGCAGGATCCACGGCGATCCTTCGTTGTCGCTCTGGTTCTTGAACGCCCCCACATAGCCGCGTGGACTGCTGAGCGTCGCCAGCCATTGCGCCATCGGCAGGAAACCTTCGTAGAAGTCGCCTGCCGCGAGATTCGGGCAGGTGACGTGGATGCCGGAAAACACGCCAGGGTGCTCGCTGGACCGCCAATGCGCAGAGACATACGCACCCGGGGGAAAGCCGTCGGCACCGCCCAGTCCCAACTGCTGCGGCCCACGCGGGACCTGGAAGAAGTCATGCGCGGGCCATGTCTGCGGCGGGTCCGGCCGCTCCTTGAACAGATAGGCGAGCGTATGCTGTTCGAGCGCCGACAGGTCGTCGCGCAGCTCGATATACAGCGTGAACAGGTGTTTGTCCGACATTCGTCCTACCTCTTCGGCGTTCCTTCGCTTACCAGATCGTCACGCGCTGTTCAGGCGGCAGGTACATCTTGTCGCCCGCTTTGACGCCGAAGGCTTCGTAGAAGCCATTCTGGTTCATCAAGGTGCCGTTGGAGCGGAACTGCCCCGGCGAGTGCGGGTCGGTCTTGATCTGTACGATCTGCTGCGGTTCACGCATCTTCACGCGCCATACCTGGCCAAAGCCCATGAAGAAGCGCTGCTCGCCCGTCAAGCCATCGATCACGGGCGCCGGCTTGCCGTTCAGGGACAGCTTGTAGGCCTTGTACGCGATGGCGATGCCCGAGTTGTCGCCGATGTTCTCGCCCAGCGTGAGCGCGCCGTTGACGTTGTAGCCGGGCAGCGGGCTGTAGCTGTTGTACTGCTTGACCAGCATGTCGGCCTTGGCCTGGAAGCGCGCGCGGTCCTCCTTGGTCCACCAGTCGCGCAAATTGCCGTCGCCGTCGGACTGGCTGCCCTTGTCGTCGAATCCATGGCTGATCTCGTGGCCGATCACGGCCCCGATGGCGCCGTAGTTGACCGCGTCGTCGGCCTGCATGTCGAAGAAGGGCCGCTGCAGGATCGATGCGGGGAACACGATCTCGTTCATGGTGGAGCTGTAGTAGGCGTTCACCGTCTGCGGCGTCATGCCCCACTCTTCGCGGTCGATGGGTTTGCCCAGCTTGTTGACGTTGCGGTTGTAGGCAAAGGTATGGGCGCGCATGATGTTGCCGACCAAATCGTCACGGGCCACCGAAAGCGCCGAATAGTCGCGCCATTTGTCCGGGTAGCCGATCTTCGGACGGAACTTGGCCAGCTTGGCTTGCGCTTCCTTCTTCGTTTCCGGTCCCATCCAGTCCAGCGTGTCGATGCTTTCCTTGTAGGCGGCCAGGAGGTTGGCCACCAGCGTTTGCATGCGGGCCTTGCGCTCGGCCGGGAAGTGGCGCGCCACATAGAGTTTGCCCAGCGCTTCGCCGAGCGACTGCTCGACCGCTTCCACGCCCAGCTTCCAGCGCGGGCGGTTCTGCGTGACGCCCGTGACCACCGTGCCGTAGAAGGCGAAGTCGGTGTCGACGAAGTCTTTCGACAGGTATTCCGAATACTCGCGCAGCAGCTGCCATTCGAAGTAGGCCTTCCAGGTCGGCAGGTCGGTCGCGGCCAGGATCTTGTTCAGGCCCGCCAGGTAGCTGGGCTGGTTGACGATCACGTAGTCGACCTTGTTGGCGATGCCGGCGGCGGACAGGGCGCTCTTCCAGTCGTAGCCGGGTGTGAGCGCGGCCAGCTTGTCCAGCTCGACCTTGTTGTAGCGCTTGACGGGGTCGCGGTTCTCCACCTTGGTCCACTGCACTTCGGCCAGCGCGGTCTCCAGCGCCACGATGGCTTGCGCGCGCGCGGCCGCGTCCTGGTGGCCGGTCATGCCGAGCACCTTCGCGATGTGGCGCTCGTACTTGGCCAGCACGTCGGCCAGCTTGGCGTCATCCTTCTTCAGGTAGTAGTCGCGGTCGGGCAGGCCCAGGCCGGACTGGGTGATGTAGGCCGCGTAACGCGTCGAGGCGCGGCTGTCCTGGCCGATGTAGATGCCGTACGGGGTCGCGACGCCGATCTTGGCCAGGTGCGCGATCAGGGCGGGAATGGCCTTCTTGTCACGCAGGGCGCGGATGCGCGAGAGCTCACCGGACAGGGGCTTGTAGCCCAGCTTTTCCAGGCGCGCTTCGTCCATGAAGCTGGCGTACAGGTCGCCGATCTTCTGCGCTTCGGTGCCCGGCTTGGCGGCCGGGTCCTGCTGGGCCGCTTCGATCAGCGCGCGCAGCTGCGGCTGGGTCTCGTCGCGCAGCTGGGCAAAGGTGCCCCAGCTGGAACGGTCGGCCGGGATCTCGGTGGCCTTCAACCATTTGCCGTTCAGGTGGGTGAAGAAGTCGTCCTGCGGACGCACGGCCGGGTCGATGTATTGCAGGTCGATGCCGGAGACGGGGTTTGCCGGGGCGACTTGGGCGGCAGGCGCCTGCGCTTGCGCCGGTTCAGCGGCGTGGGTAAAGGCGGCCAGGAGGCCGAAGGCGAGCGGGGTCAGATGATATCGTTTCAAGAGACGGGTCCTTGGGTGAAGGATTGGGCGTAAAGACAGGACCGGCGCCGCTTGTGGCGGCATCCGGCCGAGATCAGTCTTATAGCTTAAAAGCCCAAATGGCCGAGCACAATATCAAACCAACCAGTCTCTTACAGCTTGGTTTCCAGGCGCACGCTCCAGGTGGTGTAGGTGCGCGCGGCCGTGGCGGCGGCATAGGTCAGGTTGCCGGCGTTGACGGTGCGGCCGGTGAGATAGTCGTCCGCCGCCAGGTTGTTGGCCGCCACCCGCAGCTGGGTGGTCGGATTCATCTTCCACAGCACGTAAAGATCGGACTGGCGCTTGACGCCCACCAGCGAACGCTCGGACAGGCTGACCTGGGTCTCGGTGCGCGGGGTCCAGTTGAAGTTCCCGCCAATGGTCACGGGCAGCTTCTTGAAGCGGTAATCCAGGCCGATGTTGGCGCTCTGGCTGGCCTGGCCATCGAGCCGGTTGTCCGGCGCCGGGATGTCGTCCACCTTCGACCAGAAATGGCTGTAGTTGGCCCGGAAGTCCAGGTTGGGCGCATCGGGCACCAGTTCGGCCAGCTGGAACTTCGCTTCCAGTTCGATGCCGCTGGTGCGCGCGTGGCCGATGTTGTCCGGCGTGGAGACCCAGCGGCCATCACGCAGGAACAGGCGGCGGCGCTGCAGGTCGTCGATGTCGCGCACAAAACCGCTGGCCGACAGGATGCCGCTCTTGCCCAGGTAGTGTTCGTACGCCAGGTCGATGCCGCGCGCCAGCTCGGGCTTCAGGTTCGGATTGCCGGTGCGGTCGGGATTGTTCGGATCATCCGGCACGCTGGAGAACGAG
>JBKHWY010000525.1:0-3427 GCA_046566285.1 Gammaproteobacteria bacterium
TGCCCACCGCCCACACACAGGGCCGCGAGCCCACGGTGCGAATTGCGGCGGCGCATCTCGTGCAGGAGGGACACGAGGATGCGCGCGCCGCTCGCGCCGATCGGGTGACCGAGCGCGATCGCCCCGCCGTTGGGATTGATGCGTTCGTCGGCCGGGTCCAGTTCCAGCTGGCGTAGCACCGCCAGGGCCTGCGCGGCAAAGGCTTCGTTCAGTTCGATCACATCCATCTGGGCCAGGCTCAAGCCGGTCTGCGCCAGCAGCTTGCGCACGGCCGGCACCGGCCCCATGCCCATCACCCGCGGCGCCACGCCGGCGCTGGCCATGCCGACCACGCGGGCGCGCGGGCGCAATCCATGCCGGCCCGCCGCGTCGGCACTGGCCAGCAGCAGCGCGCAGGCGCCATCGTTCACGCCCGATGCATTGCCGGCCGTGATGGTGCCACCCGGACGCACCACGGGTTTGAGGCGCGTGAGCGACTCCAGGCTGGTGGCACGGGGATGCTCGTCGCGGATCACTTCCAGCGGGTCGCCCTTGGCCTGGGGCACCAGCACCGGCGTGATCTCGGCGTCGAAACGCCCCGCGCGCTGGGCGGCGGCGGCCCTGGCCTGGCTGGCGAGGGCAAACGCATCCTGGTCGGCCCGGCTGATGCGGTAGTCGTCCGCTACGTTCTCGGCCGTCTCGGGCATCGCATCCACGCCGTACATGGCTTTCAACACGGGATTGACGAAGCGCCAGCCGATGGTGGTGTCGTACAGCTGGGCTGAGCGGGAAAAGGCAGAATCGGACTTGCCCATCACGAAGGGCGCACGGGTCATCGATTCGACGCCGCCGGCCAGCATCAATTGCGCTTCGCCGCAGCGGATGGCGCGCGCGGCGTGGCCGACCGCATCCAGGCCGGACGCGCACAGGCGGTTGACGGTGATGCCGGCCACTGACGGCGGCAAGCCGGCCAGCAGCAGCGCCATCCGCGCCACGTTGCGGTTGTCCTCGCCAGCCTGGTTGGCGCAGCCGAGCACGACTTCGTCGATGGCGGTCAGGTCCAGTTGCGGATGGCGCGCCAGCAAGGCCCGGAGCGGCACGGCGGCCAGGTCGTCGGCGCGCACGTCCTTCAGAGCGCCGCCGTAGCGGCCGATGGGGGTGCGTACTGCGTCACAGATGAAGGCGTCGATCATAAAGGCCCTTTTCGCGGTCGGAAGTGCCAAAAGCATACCTCAAGCACAGGGGCGGCATGGACGATTCGGCTGGGGGCGGATGGCGTATCGACCATCCGTGGCGGGCACGCAAACGAAACGGCACGCCGTGGCGTGCCGTCGTCTCGCTCAACGTGGAGAGAACGCCGTCAGGAAGCCTGCTTGAGCTGCTCCAGGATGGCGGGGTTTTCCAGCGTCGAGACGTCCTGGGTGATGGTCTCGCCCTTGGCCAGCACGCGCAGCAGGCGGCGCATGATCTTGCCCGAGCGGGTCTTGGGGAGGTTGTCGCCGAAGCGGATTTCCTTGGGCTTGGCAATCGGGCCGATTTCCTTGGCCACCCAGTTGCGCAGTTCCAGCGCCAGCTTCTTCGCTTCCTCGCCGGTCGGCCGCGCTTGCTTGAGCACGACGAAGGCGCAGATCGATTCACCCGTGGTCTCGTCGGGCTTGCCCACCACCGCCGCCTCGGCCACGATCGGGTTGGCCACCAGCGCCGATTCGATTTCCATCGTGCCCATGCGGTGGCCGGACACGTTCAGCACATCGTCGATGCGGCCGGTGATGGTGAAGTAAGCCGTGTCCTTGTTGCGGATCGCGCCATCGCCGGCCAGGTACATGCGCCCGCCCAGTTCTTCGGGGAAGTAGCTGGTCTTGAAACGCTCGGGATTATTCCAGATGGTGCGGATCATCGACGGCCATGGACGCTTGACCACCAGGATGCCGCCCTGCCCGTTCGGCACGTCCTGGCCGGCTTCGTCCACGATGGCGGTCATGATGCCCGGCAGCGGCAGGGTGCACGAACCGGGCACCATTGGGGTAGCGCCCGGCAGCGGACTGATCATGTGGCCGCCCGTCTCGGTCTGCCAGAAGGTGTCCACGATGGGACAGCGTTGCTGCCCCACGTTCTTGTAGTACCACATCCACGCTTCCGGATTGATGGGCTCGCCCACCGAACCCAGCAGGCGCAGGCTGGACAAATCGAAATTCTTCGGATGCACGCTGGGGTCCACGTCCGAGGCCTTGATCAGCGAGCGGATCGCCGTGGGCGCCGTGTAGAAGATGGTGGCCTTGTGCTTGGCGATGGTGTCCCAGAAGCGCCCGGCGGTCGGATAGGTGGGCACGCCTTCGAACACGATCTGGGTCGCGCCCACGGCGGTCGGGCCATAGGCGATGTAGGTGTGGCCCGTCACCCAGCCGATGTCGGCCGTGCACCAGTACACGTCGGTCGGCTTGATGTCGAAGGTCCACTTCATCGTCAGCGCGGCCCACAGCAGGTAGCCGCCGCTGGAATGCTGCACGCCTTTCGGAGTGCCGGTGGAGCCGGAGGTGTACAGGATGAAGAGAGGATGCTCGGCATCGACCCATTCCGGTTCACAGTCCGGGCTCTGGTTGGCCACCAGCTCGTGCAGCCACAGGTCGCGCCCCTCGTTGAAGGCGATGTTCCCGCCCGTGCGCCGGTAGACGATGACGTCCTTGACCGATTCGCAGCCGCCCAGGTTGATGGCATCGTCGACGATGGACTTGAGCGCAATCTGCTTGCCGCCGCGCAGCTGCTCGTCGGCCGTGATGACCGCCACGGCGCCCGCGTCGATGATGCGTTCCTGCAGCGACTTGGCCGAGAAGCCGCCGAACACCACCGAGTGGGTGGCGCCGATGCGCGCGCAGGCCTGCATGGCGGCGATGCCTTCGATCGACATCGACATGTAGATGATGACGCGGTCGCCTTTCTTGATGCCGCGCGACTTCAGGCCGTTGGC
Organism: Gammaproteobacteria bacterium; assembly: GCA_046566285.1. Lineage (GTDB taxonomy): Bacteria > Pseudomonadota > Gammaproteobacteria > Burkholderiales > Burkholderiaceae_D > Telluria_A. The sequence continues at coordinate 2,945 of JBKHWY010000525.1, forward strand.
GAACTTGCCGACCATGGCGTGCAGTTCGCGGTAGGTGGCGGTGGTGACCTTGCCGTCGTCGGCCTCGAAGATCACGGCCACCTTGTCGGCATTGCCGTTCTGCAGGTTGCGGTCGAGGCAGTTGTACGACACGTTCAGCTTGCCGTCCCCGAACCACTTGTAGAACGGTGCATTCGACTCATCCAGGGTCTGGGTGAACGGGGTCTGCCATTCGAGATGCTCGCGCGCCAGGCGCGCCCAGAAGCCTTCGTAGTCGCGCGCGGCTTCGTCGCACAGCGCCTGGTAGCCGTCCATGCCCGAGATGGCGGCGTGCTTGACGAATTCCGGCGGCGGCGCGAAGACGCGGTGTTCCACCAGGCCGGTGTTTTCCTGCTGATTGTCGGTCGTTGACATGTCAATAGTCTCCATCAGTGTAATAGTTTTGCTAATACCATAGACGCCATCGCTTACTTTCACCTTACACCTGCGTCCTGTCCCCGCATT